>CAJCJC010000148.1 GCA_903970575.1 Alphaproteobacteria bacterium | reverse complement strand
CCTCAGGGGCGATCATGCTTGTTTCCTAATATCGAGACCAAGGCCGCCGGGATTGAAGACGCCCGGCGCGTCGACGGCGGCCTTCACCGCCTCGATCAGCCGCCAGGACGCGGCGTCCCGGCTTTGGCGGTAGGGATAGGCCCGGCCGATCTGGAAATGGGCGCAGCCGAAGCTTGCGAAAACCGCGATCAGTCGCTCCCGCGCCTCGACGACGATCGCGGTTGCTTCGGGGTTTGGCGGCAGGACCGGCAGCTTCGCCATATGGGACGGCTCGATCGCGACCGCATGAATCGGCAACCGCTCCTCCGGCCAATAGAACACCGGCTCGATGATGATGGCGTTGGTCGATAGGCTGGAGAAGAGATAGCCGGTTCTGATTCCCGCGGCTTCGAACCGGTCGGCCATGCTAGCGAAAACGGCCTCGGTCGCCTCGAAGACCGCCGGAGCCTGGGACAAGGGCGCATGGCCGTGCACGGGGGCCCAGCGGTCGCCGTTCGGACCCAGCGCGCTGTTCAGCGGCGGAAACGGCATGGCGCGGATGATTTTGGCGATGCTGTTCTCAACCTCGCGCCCGGCGAACAGGCCGGCGATCCGCCGCGCCTCGGCAATGTCGGATTCGACCGCCGCCGCCGACCTGCCCTCGGCGATCACATGGACGGCGTATTCTTCCGGGTTGACGAAATTGCGGCCGGCCATGGCGACCTTGCCGGCCTCGACCAGACCCTTCATCAGCGATTTCTGTTTCGCGACGACGGCGCCCAGGGTTTTGACGTCGCTGCTCAGAGAGGCCCGCTGCATGCGCACGCGGTTGAGGCCGGGGTCGAAGGCGCACATCTCGCAGGCGATTCCCGCGCGCGCCATCTCGGCCATCGCTTTCAGCAAATCTTGTCCGGTCGGAAAAGCGAAAGACGCGTAATCCTCATGCGCAGGGGCGCGGATCAGCCTGAGGCTAATCTCGGTCTTGATTCCGAACACGCCAGAATCGCCGCAGAACAGGCCGGCGAGATCGGGGCCGTAATGCCGATAGAACGGCGCGTTCCCGTCCGCCCCGCGCGCGCCGGTCCGCAGGATGGAGCCGTCGGCCAGGACGACCGTCAAGGCCACCACGCTCTCGCTCGAAGTGCCGTAATGGCCGGCGCCGAACATGGCGTTCAGTTGTGAGAGCCCGCCGCCGATCGTCGAAATCAAACCCGACATCGGCCCCCAGAACGGCGTCCTGAGGCCGAGCGGCGCCAAGGCGGCGTTAAGATCGCGCCAGTTGCAACCGGCCTCCACCGTCACGATCATATCATCCGCGCGGATTTCGAGGATGCGGTTCATATGGGACATGTCGAGCGAGATCGTGCGCTCGACCGCCGGCACATAACCGCTGGTATAGCTCATCCCCGCGCCGCGCGGAGCGATCGCGAATCCCGCCTCGGTCGCGGCGGCGACCACGCGGGAGACCTGATCGACCGATTTCGGGGCCACGATCAAGGCCGCCAGGGATAGGCCGGCGGACCAGATATCATCGCTATGCAACCGCAGGAGCGCTGAGTCATCGGTCACGTTCTCGGACCCGACGATGCCGGCGAAAATCGCCTTCAGCGCGTCTGAATTCCTTGGAACGAGTTGCG
Organism: Alphaproteobacteria bacterium; assembly: GCA_903970575.1. Classification (GTDB taxonomy): domain Bacteria; phylum Pseudomonadota; class Alphaproteobacteria; order BOG-932; family Roseiterribacteraceae; genus BOG-932. Next base: position 1,659 of record CAJCJC010000148.1, on the reverse strand, counting down.
ATCCTTCATCGGGCATGCCGGTCACTCCGCCTTAACGTGAAATCCTTACCAACCGCGCATCCGTCGCATGACATCGTGCGGCGTTAAGGATTGCGGCGGCATGGAGTCATCTGGATTGGCCGCCGTCAGCGGCAAATCAGCATTTGTCCGGATGGTGGACGGGGCTGAGCGCGCCATCTATTGTAAACAGGTCCTATGTTCGGCGGTAATTCGCTCTTTAAAGGAACACTTATGTCCGCTCAAGTTTCAGCGAAAATCGGCGTTGTGGGGACCGGCAAGGTGGGCGCCGCGCTGGGCGTCAACCTGGCTAAGGCGGGCTTTTCCGTTCTCTATCTTTCACGAACGCCCGATTCGGAAACCGTTCAAGACTTATGCCGACGCACCGGCCCCTCCGCGAGCGCCGCGTCCCTGGCCGAGGGCCCGGGACAGACCGACATTCTGTTCTTCGCCGTCGTATGGCGCGCCGCGCAAGAGACGATCGCGGCCATGGGCGATCTTACCGGCAAAATCCTGCTGGATGCATCCAACCCCGTCATCTACGTAAACGGGGCGGAAACCGTCGGGCGGCTGCCCAGTTCGGCGGGCGAGGTGATCCAGTCCTGGGCGCCGGGCGCGCGCGTGGTCAAGGCGTTCAATACGCTGAACGCCAAGGTGATCGCCAATCCAGCCTTGTCGGCGGGTCCGGTGACCATTCCCATCGCGGGCGACGATGGCGCGGCGAAGGAAACGGCGCGGCGACTGATCGAGGCCATCGGATTCGAGGCGTATGACGTGGGGCCGCTGGCCAATTCCGCGACGCTGGAAAGCATGGGCAAGATGTTGATCAGCGTCCTGTTGCAGGATCGGCCGGATGCGTTCGATTATTGTTTGAGGCCGCGCGCGAAATGATTCGTCTGCGCCCACGCCAATCGCTTTTCGTCTCGACATGAGCCTCGACCCGTCTCAACATCTGAGCACGCTTTCGCGCGGGCTGGAGGTTTTGACGCAAATCAACATCGTTGGGCCGGTCACCATCGGCGAGCTGGCCAAAATGCTGGGCCTGAGTCGGGGCACCTCGCATCGCATTCTGGAAACGCTGACGGGAGACGGCTACCTGTCGCTCGATCCCGACAGCCGCCGCTATACGCTGACGCCGCAAATCCAGCGCCTATCGGCCGGATATCGGGAAGAAAGCGCGGTCGCGCGCGTGACGCAACCGATGCTGCTGGAGTTCTCCCGCAAATATGGCTGGCCGTTCAGCTTCGCGGTGCCTGTCGGCGTCAACATGACGATTCGCGTGACATCCGAATATCATAGCCCGCTATCGCTGATCCGCGTTCCGGTCGGTTATACCTATCCCATTCTCCAGGCGTCGGCCGGCGTCGCGTTCCTGGCGTTCTGCGCCCCCGAGACGCAGGCCAATATCCTGGCGGCGATCCGCGATTCGACAGAGGGCGGCCAGACGCTGATCCACGATCAACGGGGATTATCGGCCATCCTCGCGCGGACGCGGGCGGACGGCTATTGCGCGCTGGACAATCCGACACTCGCCGAGGGCGGCATCGGCGCCCCGATCATGATCGACGGCAAGCCTATCGGCGGGCTTTTGATGCGCTTTATCAAATCGGCGACGCCGGCCCATAGGATCGGCGCGGATTTGGGGCCGCTGGTCGCCGCCGA
>CAJCJC010000147.1 GCA_903970575.1 Alphaproteobacteria bacterium | reverse complement strand
CATCAGCGCGCGAAGCAACCTTAACCTCCTCAGGTCGGTAAAATGTCGGGATCAGAACAAGACGCCGTGCAACCAGACACCAAACTGCCATTCCAGGCCGAAGTCAGCCGCCTGCTCGATATCGTCGCCAACGCGCTGTACAGCGACAAGGAGGTCTTCCTCAGGGAATTGATCTCCAACGCGGCCGACGCCTGCGATCGGCTGCGCTACGCCGCGATCACCGAACCGTCGCTGACCGAGGGCGGGGCGGAGCTGGCCATTCGCCTGATCGTCGACAAGGAGGCGCGGACGCTGACCGTGTCCGATACCGGCATCGGCATGAATCGGGACGAGTTGATCGAGAATCTGGGCACCATCGCCCGGTCGGGCACCTCGGCCTTCCTGTCCAAATTGGGCGACGCCAAGAAGGATGTGAACCTGATCGGCCAGTTCGGCGTCGGCTTTTACGCGGCCTTCATGGTCGCGGACCGGGTGGAGGTGGTAAGCCGCCGCGCCGGGGAGGCCCAGGGCTGGCGGTGGCTGTCCGAGGGCAAGGGCGAATTCTCGGTCGGCCCGGTCGACAAAACCACCCATGGCACGGATATCACGCTGCATCTGAAAGAGGGCGAGAGCGAGTTCCTGGAGGAATACCGGCTGCGCCAGATCGTCACCCGGTATTCCGACCATATCGCCGTGCCGATCCGGTTCGGGACCGAGGCGGACGCGGCCAATCTGAACCATGCCGCCGCCCTCTGGACCCGGCCGAAATCGGAAATCACCGAGAACGAATATAAAGAGTTCTACCACCACGTGGCGCACGCCTTCGACGATCCGTGGGCGACTCTGCATTGGCGGGCGGAGGGCGTGATCGATTACACCGCGCTCTTGTTCGTGCCCAAGACCAAGCCGTTCGATCTTAGCGACCCGGGCCGCAAGCATGGGGTGAAGCTTTACGTCCGGCGGGTGTTCATCACCGAGGGGACCGAGGGGCTGATCCCGCCTTATCTTCGGTTTCTGCGGGGCGTGGTGGAGAGCGAGGATTTGCCGCTCAATATCAGCCGCGAGATGCTGCAGCTTTCCCCCATCCTGTCCAAGATTCGCTCCGGCGTCACCAAACGGGTGCTGAGCGACCTCGCCAAGCGGGCGGAGAACGCCGAGGACTACGCCGAGTTCTGGAATAATTTCGGGCCGGTGCTGAAGGAAGGCCTCTATGAGGATCACGAGAACCGGGCCGAGCTGTTCAAGGCGGCGCGGTTCCGCTCCACCGCCGGCGAGGGGCTGATCTCGCTCGCCGATTATGTCGGGCGGATGCGGCCGGGACAGGAGGCGATCTATTTCCTGACCGGGGATAATGTGGCGAATCTGCGCAACAGCCCGCATGTCGAGGGCTTTCTGTCGCGCGGGATCGAGGTGCTGTTGCTGACGGACTCGATCGACGAATTCTGGCCGCAGATGGCGCATGAATACGAGGGCAAACCGCTGCGCTCCGTCACCCGGGCGGGCGACGATCTGTCAAAGGTGGAGCTGCTCGACGGCAAGAAAGACGAGGCCGCCGAAAAGCCGAGCGAGGGCGAGACCTCAAGCCTGATCGCGCTGATCAAGCTGGTGCTCGGCGAGGCGGTGAAGGATGTGAAAACCTCCCCAACCCTGACCGAAAGCGCGGTCCGGCTTGTGGCGGCCGAGGGCGCGCCGGACATTCATCTGGAACGTCTGCTGCGGATGCACGGGCAGTTGCAGGAGAAAATGGCGCATGTGCTGGAGATCAACCCCGGGCACAAGCTGATCCGCGAAATGGCGAGGCGCGCCTCGGCCGACGGCGCCAGCGACGCCCTGTCCGACCGAATCTGGCTGTTGCTCGATCAGGCCCGGATACTGGAGGGCGATTCGGTGCTGGACCCGGCGGCCTTCGCCAAAAGGCTGGCCGGCGTGATGGAAGGCGGGATTTAGGACTCGCGCGCCGGCGTTAATGCCCCGCCGGCGCCGGAGCGGGCGCGTTCTTCTTGAAAAAGGTCCAGCTGGTTTCGTTGGGCCGCGCATCGTCGAGCGGCGGCGGCGCGGCATAGATCGAATAGTCGGCGGCGATGGCGGCTTTCAGCACCGGCGGCAGATCGTCCACCCCGGCCGACACGCGCTTGCCGACCGCGTTGAAGACCAGCGTCCCTTCCCTGTCGCCCATCTTCATCCAGGGCAGCCACGGCGATAGGCGAACCCAGGCGATCTCCGCGTCGGCAATATCCTTCCTGGGATCGGTCAGGCTGGCGGCGTCGGCGAAGAAGTCGAATATCTCCATCGCGTGATAGCTGCCCCCGACATAGTTCTGGTAATCGCCCCCGAGCGGATTGGGGTAGAACAGCGGAATCTCGATCCCGATGAGCGCTTTCCCGCCCTTGATTTCCCCAGGAAACGCCGCGGCGGGCGAAGGCTTGCCCGCGTCGTCGAACGGAAAGGCCGGCCGTGAATTGACCGGATCGTTCGCCGTCTGAATCACGTCGACCGTTTCATTCGTCCAGGGATTGACCCAGGTCTTCGCGATCTCGCCCGTCTTCGGATCGATATAGAAAAGCAGTTCCCGGGAGACCAGGCGATAGCCGACGCCGCGCTTTGGATCGGTGATGGTCACGCATTGGCGGACATTGGTGCCTTGCAGGTTGAAGAGCAGGCGGTCCTTCTCGCCGGGGACCCGCGCATACATGCGGCCCTGCCACCAATATCGCACCGGCTTGCCATCCGTCAGCGAACATTGCAGCTTGCGCTGAAGCAGGATGGCGTCCTGCGGCTTCGCGGGATCGAGCGCCTGGGCCATCGCCTGACCGGCGGCAAGAATAAGGAAGACACCGGCCACAAGACCCGAAAAGCGAACCATATCAAATCCCTATTCTCATATTGGTCCGTACAAATTATATCACGATGGATAGCCCCGCAATCACGATATAAGTGGCGCCCATGGAGTGCGCGGCATGACGAATGAACCGAGCCCAATCTATGTCTTCGCTTGTGCGAATCCCGCCGACGCGGATTGGCTGGGCGACCTGGACGCGGCCGCCGTCGGCGGGGGCGGCGCACGCCTCGCCCTGGCGCCGTGCGGACGCCCTCCAACGCCTACAACCCAGCCCGCCGCCCGCAGCAGT
>CAJCJC010000146.1 GCA_903970575.1 Alphaproteobacteria bacterium | reverse complement strand
CGTCCTGATGCCGACCAGCGCTACGCCGGCGAAGCGCCCAGAATCGTCCCGAAGCGCGCGGGCCATATAGAGCATCCACTGGCCGGCAACCGCCGAAGGCGCAGGCGCCGTCACGACCAATCCAATGTCCGGCGCACGATTCAACGCGTGGAAAATATCCGCCACGGAGCGGCCGAGCGTCTGACCGGTTTCGCTCCCCCCACTGCTCGCCACGACGTCGCCCCGATCGTCGAGCACTGCCTCCACGTCGATTTGCGGCAGCAAAGCCCGCAAATTGCCCAGCGAATCCTGGAATTGCCGCGTTCGCGCCCGCTGACGCAATATGTCCGGGTCGGCGAGGGTCGGCTCAGCGGCCAGATCGCTTATCGAACGGAGCAGAAGATCGGCGGCGATCAGCGTCTGCGATGTCCGCTCGGCGGTAAGCTGGCTGAAACCGGCGAGCAGTCGGCGGGCATTCTCCAAAGCCTGACCGCGCACCTGAAGCGACAGAAACAGGGCCGCGAAAAGCAAGATGCCCGCGATGACGAACGACGACGTCAAGGTGGCGACCCGCAAATATCGCGAACGCGGCTGACGACTGGGATTCGCTCTTTGACTCAGGAAATTAGTCCGTCAATCGGGTTGTCACGGGGCAGGCCCAATATCACAGCACGTCGCCCGCCAGCTAGTAGCCAAAGCGAATGCGCCAGTCGCAAAGGGCGGATAGGAGGCGTCGGACAAGCAATGGCCGACCCATGCTTAAGTTCCTTTGTTCAACACGCGCCTTAATTCCTCGCCGGAAATCACCTCGACCGGCGAGGAACCCCGCAGACTCGCGAGATCAGCGTCACCGCCCCGGCGCGAGACGTCGATAGCTCAGCGCCTCCGCGACATGCAGCCGCCGGATCGCCATGGCGCCATCCAGATCGGCGAGGGTCCGCGCCACCTTCAGCACTCGGTGATATCCCCGCGCGGTCAGTTGCATCCGGCTCGCCGCCTCGGTGAGCAAGGCCGCGCCGCCTGAATCCAGCGTGGCCACCTGATCCAGAATCGCGCCCTCGGCCCGGGCGTTGACGGAGATCGCCCGCGCGCCCTCCATCTTCAACGCGGCATAGCGGTCCGCCTGAACCTCCCGCGCGGCGGCGACGCGTGCGCCCACGACAGCGGAATCCTCCCGCGCCGGCGGCAGCGACAAATCAGCGGCCTTTACCGCTGGAACCTCGACATGCAGGTCAATCCGGTCGAAGAGCGGCCCCGAAATGCGCGCCTGATAATCCTGACCGCATTTAGGCGCACGGCCGCAACCTTGGCCCGGGTCGTCCAGATATCCGCATTTGCAAGGGTTCATCGCCGCCACAAGCTAAATGTCGGCCGGATAAGTCACGTGCGCGTTCGCCCGCGCCACCACCGCGCGCCCGGTCTCCAGCGGTTGGCGCAAAGCCTCCAGCGCGCCCCGCGCGAACTCCGGCAACTCATCTAGAAAAAGAACACCCTTGTGCGCCAGGGAAATCTCCCCCGGCTTGGCCCGCGTTCCACCGCCGACGAGGGCCGGCAGCGAGGCCGAATGATGGGGATCACGGAAGGGCCGATGGCGCAGCAGCCCGCCATCCGCCAGGAGGCCTGAGACGCTATGGATCATCGAAACCTCCAGCGCATCCACCGCCGACAAAGGCGGCAGGATTCCGGGCAACCGCGCCGCCAGCATCGATTTGCCCGATCCCGGGGGACCCGTCATCAATAGGTTATGCCCACCGGCCGCGGCGATCTCAAGCGCCCGCTTGGCCGTCTCCTGTCCCTTTACGTCCGCCAGATCGGGCGGCGCCAAGCCCGGTCCGGCCGCGAGCTTTGGCTTCGGCGGGCTTAGGACCTGCGTCCCTTTGAAGTGATTGATCAGCGCCAGCAACGTCGGCGCCGCCAAAATCTCGACGTTCGCGGCCCACGCCGCCTCGCCGCCCGAGGCCGCGGGGCAGATCAGGCCCCGCCCATGCGCGCTGGCCGCAACCGCCGCGGGCAGCACGCCAGCCACCGGCGTCAGCGTCCCATCGAGCGCGAGTTCGCCGAGCGCCACATAACGCGCCAGCTCCCCGTCCGGCAGAACCTCCATCGCCCCCAGAAGCGCCAGCGCGATCGGCAAATCGAAATGGCTGCCTTCCTTCAGAACGTCGGCCGGGGCCAGATTGACCGTGATCCGCTTTGGCGGCAGGGCCAGGCCCAGCGCATAAAGCGCGGAACGCACCCGCTCGCGGCTTTCGCCTACCGCCTTGTCGGGCAGGCCCACAAGATTGAAATTCGGCATCCCGCCCAGGATCTGCACCTGAACGTCGATATCGAGAACCTCAATCCCCTGAAAGGCGACCGTCCTGACCCTTGAGACCAATGCGCGTTCCTTATTTGTATCGCCGCGCGATTGTGCAGGGTTTTAGGAAAAAGGATAGGGGGAACCGTCATCGAGACCAAACATCCGCCGGACTAGTCGTGCGACACCGTGATCATCTGCTACAACGCCGGCTCGTTTCCGCATTGGAGTTTTTGATGCGCATGATCGCCGCCCTATTCCTAGCCCTCCTCCTTGCCGGCCCCGCGATGGCGCAGGCGGTGCACGGGCCCGCGCCGGATGATGACCCGGATAACGTGCTGTTAATGACGCTGAAGGACGGGCTGGTGGTGATCCAGATGCGGCCCGATCTGGCGCCCAACCATGTCAAGCGGATCAAGGAGTTGGTGCGTAAAGGGTTTTATGACGGCTCGCCGTTTCACCGCGTGATCCCGGGCTTGATCGCGCAGACCGGCGATCCGACCGGAACCGGAGCGGGCGGGTCGGGCCAATCGATCAAGGCGGAATTCAGCAACGAGCATCACATGCGCGGGGTCGTTTCCATGGCGCGCGGCGACGACCCGGATTCGGCGGATTCGCAATGGTTCATCGTTCTGAAACCGGCGCCGGATTTCGACCACCGCTACACGATCTGGGGCAAGGTCATTCGCGGCATGGAGTTCGTCAACCACATCAAGCCAGGCCTGGCGGAGGCCGACGGCAAGGTGCTCGACCCCGATCGAATCGTCAGCATCAAGGTCGAGTCCGACGTGTATAAAGGCGGCGCGCGCTAGCGGACCCAAAGCCGACCCGCGCCACGCACATAGCTGGTATCGCTTGGGTTTTGCCAAGCTTTCCTGCTAGATATTCGGCATGATGGCTAACGTACACCAAGATAAGTCCGGCGGCGGGCGCCACGCCAATATTGCGCGCAATACGGCCGAAACGCGGATATCCGTCGGCCTGAACCTGGACGGCGCCGGCGTTTACTCAGTATCGACCGGAATTGGCTTCCTGGACCATATGCTGGAGCAATTGTCGCGGCACAGCCTGATGGATCTGACCGTCAAGGCGGAGGGCGACCTCCATATCGATTACCACCACACCACCGAGGATACCGGCATCGCCATCGGACAGGCGGTCAGTCAGGCGCTGGGCGACCGCAAGGGCATCACGCGTTACGGCCATATCTATATTCCCATGGACGAGACCCTGA
>CAJCJC010000145.1 GCA_903970575.1 Alphaproteobacteria bacterium | reverse complement strand
CTGCTTCTTGACGAGCCGTTCGGCGCGCTCGACGCCAGGGTCCGCAAGGACCTGAGGCGCTGGATGCGTACGCTGCACCGAGAAATCCATATCACCAGCGTCTTCGTGACCCACGACCAGGACGAGGCGCTGGAATTGGCCGACCGCACCGCGATCATGAACGCCGGCCGCATCGAGCAGGTCGCGAGCCCGGCCGAGGCCTACGACCTGCCCGCGACGCAATTCGTGTCGGAGTTCCTGGGATTTGCTAACCGGATGCCCTGCCAGGTGCGGGATGGCGTGGCGCGCTTCGGCGATTTCGCCGTTCCGGCGGGCCTTGACGGCTATACCGGGGAGGGCGTGGCCTATATCCGTCCGCACGAGATTGGCGTATCCCGCCCGAACGGGTCCGGCGCCGCGCGGGCGACAATCGATTCGGTCGTCGCGCTCGGACCCAACGCCCGTCTTGATCTGGCCTATGACGGTTTCCATCTGGAGGCTCTGATCGATCGCGACGCCTTCGCGGAACTCGGTCTCGCGCCCGGCCAACCTTGCGCCATCAGTATCGCCCGCGCCCATGTGTTCAAGGCCGATTGAGGCTGTTTTCAGGCTTCCGTTTTCGTCGTCATCGACTCGAAGCGAACCAAAGCGGATTGCGATCGCGGCATCTCCCCATAGGACCTTCATCGCTAAGCACCACGCGTTGCCTTATACCGCCGCGTCGAATCGGCCGACCAAATTTAGTACGCGCGCGGATCGCTCTTCAGTCCGATAAGCAAGTCCAAGCAGCGCCTCCGGGCCATCCGCGAGCGCGCGATAGACGACTCCATCGGGCTGCAATTGCCGGAGCGATTCCGGCACGATGGAGACGCCGAATCCGGCCGCGACCAGATTGATCGTTGCTGAAAGTCGCGGTGCGGATTGCCCCAGCTTTGGCGTGAAGCCCTGGGCCGCGCAGGCCGCGATCACTTGGTCGGATAATCCCGGTCCGGTTGTCCGTGGGTACGACACGAATGCGTCCTGGCGAAGGTCGGCCAGACTAACTTGGTCGGTGCCGGCCAGTCTGTGGTCTGAAGGCAGAGCGACAATTGTCCGCTCCCGGCGAAGCAGCCTGAATGTCAACAAATCCTCGCGCTCGATCGGTGGCCGTAGGAAGGCGACGTCAATCTCTCGGCTGATCAACATGGCGCCCAGCGCCGCGGATTGGTTCTGCGCCAGGCTCAGCTTCACTTCGGGAAAATTGATTTGATAGGCGTGGATCGTGCCGGTGACGATTCGGCTAAAGCTTGCCGATTCCGTAAATCCCAAGCTTAAACGCCCTATATCGCCGTCACGCGCGCGGCGGGCGCGCAGCGCCGCCCTCTCCACCTCGGCTAGAATGTTCCTGGCGTCGTCGCGGAACGACGTGCCGGCATCGGTCAGTTCGATCCGGCGTCCGAGCCTGTGGAAGAGGGGCGCGTCGAGTTCCTGCTCCAGCGCGTGAATTTGTTGGCTGAGCGGAGGTTGCGCCATATGGAGCTGTATCGCCGCCCGCGTGAAATGGAGGTTATCTGCGACAGCGATGAAATACCGAAGGTGACGTAATTCCATAGCGATATCTATAAAATATCATAAGGCAACAAACAATATATTATACATATGATCTCTTGTCGTGCATCTTTTCTCCTTGGAGGAGCCGATGACACAGGCAAGAGCACTACTAAAGTTGATAGATAATGGCGCACCGGTGATGGCGCCCGGCGTGTTCGACGGCTTGTCTGCGCGCCTCGCCGCGCGGGCCGGCTTTGGCGCGGTATACGCCAGCGGCGGAGCCATCGCCCGATCGGCGGGCCTTCCGGACCTTGGCATTCTCGACCTTTCGGAGGTCGTGGACAGGCTCGCCAAGATCGTCGACGCAACCGACCTTCCGGTGATTGCCGACGCCGACACCGGGTTTGGCGGGTCCGCCAACGTTCAGCGGACGGCGCGGCTCTTTGCGCGATTGGGCGTGGCGGCGTTTCACATCGAGGACCAGCAATTTCCTAAGCGCTGCGGTCATCTCGACGACAAAATTCTCATCGCGCCGGCGGAGATGGCGCACAAGATTCGGATTGCAAAGGATGCATTGCGAGATCCGGCGCCTTTGTTGATCGCGCGCACCGACGCCATCGCGGTTGAGGGATTCGACCGGGCGCTTGAACGCGCGGCCCTTTACCATGAAGCTGGCGCCGACATGATTTTCGTCGAGGCGCCTGAAACGGTTGAGCAAATAGAGCGTATCGCCGCGGAAGCGCCGGGCCTAAAGCTGATCAATATGTTCGTCGGCGGGAAGACGCCATTGGTTGCGGCGGATCGATTGAAGGCGCTCGGTTACACGATCGTGATCATACCGTCGGATTTGCAACGCGCCGCAATTCGCGCCATGCAACGCGCGCTCCAGGCGATTCTGAAATCAGGTGACAGCTCTGAAATGTCGGCCGACCTCGCCAGCTTTCAGGAGCGGGAGCAGATCGTCGATACCGCGCGTTATCTCGCTCTCGACGAGGTTTGATCTACCCCGCCAGCGTCCGTCGCAGCAATTCGATGTCCTCGGCGAAACCCTGATCGTTCGCCATCAACTCCTCGACCTTCTTGACGGCGTGCAGAACCGTGGTGTGGTCCCGCCCGCCGAATTTGCGGCCGATCTCGGGCAGCGAACGTTGCGTCAACTGTTTGGCCAGGAACATGGCGACCTGCCGGGGGCGGGCGACGGCCCGGGCGCGTCGCTCTGAATGCATGTCGGCGACCCGCATATTGAAATGCTCCGCCACCTTGCGCTGAATCTCATCAATGGTGACGCGCCGGTCATTGGCGCGCAGCAGGTCGCGCAACAATTCCTGGGTGGTCTCGATCGTGACCGGCCTACCGACGAGATCGGCATGCGCGACGATCCGGTTCAGCGCGCCCTCCAACTCGCGGACATTGGAGGTGATCTTGTGCGCCAGGAACTCCAGCACCTTCGGGGGGGCCTTAAGGCCGAGACGCGCGGCGTCCGCCTTGGCCTGCAAAATGCCGAGGCGAAGCTCATAGGTCGTCGGATGGATGTCCGCGACCAGGCCCCAGCCAAGGCGTGACCGCAGCCTTTCCTCCATGCCTTCAAGATCGGATGGGCTTTTGTCGGCCGAAATGACGATCTGTCGGTTCTGATCAACCAGCGCGTTGAAGGTGTGAAAGAACTCTTCCTG
>CAJCJC010000144.1 GCA_903970575.1 Alphaproteobacteria bacterium | reverse complement strand
GGAGATAGCACGGGCGCTGCCAACCGAAGTAATTCCGCGTCGGGTTACCCCAGGGCGTGCAGTGATAGCTCTGGTTGCCCGCCAGGAAGTCCATGAACAGGGGCGACTGGCCCAGCACCCAGTTCTTGCCCTTGCCACGCCGCAGGATGTCCCGGAACAGGTTCTTGGTGGTTTGGCGATTCAGGAAATGGGCCTGGTCCGGCGCGCGCTCATAGGCATACCCGGGTGAGGTCATGATGCCGTCGATACCCAGCGCCGTGACATCGTCGAAAAACTTCGCAACGCGTTCCGGGTCCGCGTCGTTGAACAGCGTGGTGTTGATGCAGACGCGAAAGCCACGCGCCTTGGCCTTTTTCAGAACGGCGACGGCGCGGTCGTAAACGCCCTTTTGGTCGACCGCCTTATCGTGCATCTCCCGGTCGCCATCGAGATGAATGTCCCAGGTGAAATAGGGATTAGGTTCATACTCGTCCATGCGTTTGTCGAGCAGCAATGCGTTGGTGCACAAGATTACGAATTTCTTACGGGCGATGATGCCCTTCACGATCTCCGCCATTTCCTTGTGCAGCAGCGGTTCGCCGCCGGCGATAGACACAACCGGCGCGCCGCACTCGTCCACTGCTTCCAAGCACTCCGCGACCGACAGGCGCTGATTCAGGATTTCATCGGGATAATCGATCTTGCCGCATCCGGAGCAGGCCAGATTGCATTTGAAAAGCGGCTCCAGCATCAGCACGAGCGGATAGCGCTTCACGCCCTGAATCTGCTTTTTGACGACATAGGCGCCGACGCGGACGACCTGATTGAGTGACAAGGCCATGAATAACCCTCCTGGTCCGCTGGCGCGGATTTTTTCTTAAGCGACTTCCGCCCGGTCGATCAGTTCGGATGGCAGGCGAAACCTGACATTCTCGTCAACGCCCGGCAAGGTCGTGAGCTCGATATCGGCATAGTTGCGCAGAGTTTCGATCAGCTCCGTCACCAGCGTATCCGGCGCGGACGCGCCGGCGGTGATGCCGATCGATTTTTTTCCCGCGATCCATGCGGGATCGAGCGCCTTGGCGTCCTCGATCAGGTAACTCGGGATGCCGAGTTCCGTTCCGATCTCGGCCAGCCGGTTCGAATTCGAACTATTGCGCGCGCCCACGACGAGCAACACATCGACGACGCGCACAAGTTCGCGTACCGCGCGCTGCCGGTTCTGAGTGGCGTAGCAGATATCTTTCGTATCCGGGCCCGATATCGCGGGAAACCGGCTGCGCAGCGCATCGATGATCGCGCGCGTATCGTCAACGCTGAGCGTTGTCTGCGTGACGTAGGCGAGCTTGTCGGGATCGGCCACGTTCAGCTTGGCGACGTCCTCGACCGTCGAGATAAGGAGTACGCCGCCCGGTATCTGGCCCATTGTGCCTTCGACCTCGGGATGGCCGGCATGGCCGATCAGGATCACGGTACGATCCTGCTGGGCGTAGCGACGCCCCTCCATATGAACCTTGGAGACCAAGGGGCAGGTCGCGTCTATAACCGGAAGGCCGCGTTCGGCCGCCGCCTTCTCAACCGTCTGGGCCACGCCATGGGCGCTGAAGATTGTGATGCCGCCCGGCGGCACCTCGTCCAGTTCGTCGACGAAATGGGCCCCCTTGGCCCGCAGGCTTTCGACTACATGCCGGTTATGGACGATTTCATGCCGGACATAGACCGGCGCGCCGAATTTATCGATCGCCCTCTCGACGATCTCGATCGCGCGTTCGACTCCGGCGCAAAAACCACGCGGCTGGGCGAGAATTACCTGCATGAATGACGTACTCTGGCGGCCAAGAAGTGCGAAACGATAAGCGTGAATTTAACCATTCGGTTAGGGAAAAGCCAGCCTGGGCAGACGCGGCTCATCCGCGCAACGCATTCATGTGAAGCGATTGCTCTTCGGAAACCCGTTCGGCGCCATTCTTCCGGCGCTCGCGCGTGCGCCAATCCATGGCCGAAGATCGGATTCGGTGCGGGTCCGCTCGCCTTGTCGCCAGGATAGTCCCTCCGCCAACCGAAGGACTTTCACATCCGTGACATTGCCGTCTCTGTGCTTTTGCAGAATGACGCCGCGCCCGCGCGCCATCTCCGGCATTTCCGATAGCGGGAAAATCAGCAATTTGCGGTTGTCGCCCATCACCGCGACATGATCGCCATCAGCGGGAACACAAGCCAACGCCTCGACTGACGCCGGCAAATTCAGCACCTGTTTGCCTGAGCGGGTTCGGGCGATGATTTCGTCTTCGATCACGACAAAGCCCCGTGAATCGCCGGTCGCCACCAGGAGTTTCGCGCCTGGCCGATGCCGAACGACCGTCAGCGGCTCCGCATCGTTGCCCATGTCGATCATAAGCCGCAGCGGTTCGCCGAAACCCCGCCCGCGCGGCAGCTTGTCGACCTCCAGCGTGAACGCCTTGCCATCCGTCGTGAAAACCAGCACGAGGTCGGTGGTGTCGGCTTTCAGCACGAACCGCCCGCGGTCTCCTTCCTTGTATTTGACGGCGGTGAGATCGATGTCATGACCGCCGACCGCCCTGGCCCAGCCCTTCTCGGATACCAGGATCGTGACCGGCTCGCGATCGATCGTGGCCGCGCGGCTCATTTCCGTCACCACGGGCGCCACGCCAATGCTGCTCCGCCGACGTCCCAAGGCCGTGTCGCCGCCGAACCGTTTCTTCATCTCGGCGATTTCGCGTCCGATCACCGACCATCGCTTGGCCGGGCTCGCGAGCAAGGCCACAAGCGCCGCGCGCTCCGCGGTCAGCTTGTCATGCTCGCCGCGAATCTCGATCTCCTCAAGGCGGCGCAGCGCGCGAAGCCGCATATTGAGAATCGCCTCAACCTGGATGTCGCTGAGGCCGAACCGCGCCATCATGACCTGCTTCGGTTCGTCCTCCTCGCGAATGATGCGGATCACCTCATCGATGTTGAGATAGGCGATCAGGTATCCATCGAGGACCTCGATCCGCCGGTCGATTTCCGCCAGGCGAAAGCGCGAACGGCGTTCCAAAACTTCCAAGCGGTGATCCAGGAAGGCGCGCAAAGCCTCCTTCAGGCTCATCACCCGTGGCACCAGCCCACCATCAAGGACGTTCATGTTAAGCGGAACGCGCGTTTCCAGGTCGGTCGACCGGAATAACTGCTCCATCAACATCGGCGCGTCGACGTTGCGGCTCTTCGGAATCAACACCAGCCTGATCGTGTCGGACGACTCGTCTCGCACATCGTCGAGCAGCGTCAGCTTCTTCTCCTCCAGCAACTCGGCCATGCGTTCGATCAGCCGGGACTTCTGCACCTGATACGGAATTTCGGTCACGACGATCTGGTAGGAGCCCTGGGCGAGCTTCTCCATTTCCCAGCGCGCGCGAATACGAAAACCCCCCCGCCCCGTGCGATAGGCTTCGAGGATTGACTGCGACGGTTCGACCAGTACGCCGCCCGTCGGAAAATCCGGTCCTGGAACGGCCTTGACCAGATCCTCTATCGCGATATCGGGATCGTCGATCATCATCAGCAAGGCGTCGGCCAGTTCGCCGGCGTTATGCGGCGGGATGGAGGTCGCCATGCCGACGGCGATGCCGGTGGACCCGTTCGCGAGCAGATTGGGAAAGCTGCCCGGGAGGACAATCGGTTCCTCGCCCTGCCCGTCATAGGTCGGACGGAAATCCACCGAGTCTTCGTCGATGCCTTGCAGCATCGCCTCGGCGACCTGCGTCAGCCGACACTCGGTATACCGCATTGCTGCGGCGCCATCGCCATCGATATTGCCGAAATTCCCCTGCCCGTCGACCAGCGGATAGCGTGTCGAGAAATCCTGCGCCAGTCGCACCAGCGCGTCATAGACCGCGGTGTCGCCATGCGGATGATATTTGCCGATGACGCTGCCGACCACCTGAGCC
>CAJCJC010000143.1 GCA_903970575.1 Alphaproteobacteria bacterium | reverse complement strand
CCCCCGCCTCAATGACTGGTTAGAGTGGCGGTGATCGCCTCGAAAGCAAGCGCGTGCGCCTCGTTATGGAGCAAAGCCGCGTCAAGGTCGGCCAGCGCCCGTTTCAGCGCCAGCGGATGGGCCTGCGACGGGCCGCCGGTTCCCAGAAGGGCGAGGGCGCGCAGGGTCGTCTCGCCCACATGGCCGTTCGCCGCCGCCTGGTCGATCGCGATCAGGTCGGCGAAATCCGGCTCGCGCTGCCGGTCGCCCGCGACGGCCACGCTGGGCGGCGGCGGATTTGTGACGCCAAAGGCGGACAGAACTGTTAATATCCGCGCTAAATGGGGGCGATCCAGGCCAGATTGTTGCTCCCATGCGCCGATACCGATCGGATCGGCCTGTTTCAGCAGCACGCGATAGGGCCACAAGCTCGCTCCCGCGCCGGAGGCCACAGCCAATTCCGCCCATGGCGTCGCGGCTTCAAAATCACCCACGGTGTAAAATACCATAGCGAAGCGCGCGGCGAGTACGCCAAGCTCGGGCTCCGCCTGCAAGTTGCGCAGCGGATTGACCATCGCGACCCCGATCTTGTCGGCGACGCCCGCCGGAGACAGGATCGCGCCTTCCGCCAAGGCGAGCTTTTGGCGCGTATCGCCCTCCTGATTGATCGCGCGATAGAGTTCGGCCGCCGCCGTTCCGCTCGTGGGCGCTCCGGCCGAGGCCTCGGCCGGAGAAGTGGCGGGAACAGCGCTGAAAGCGGAAACGAGGGATTCGCCGCTCATAGCGCTGGCCCGGCCGGCGCGAAAGGCGGCCTCGAGCTGTTGCTCCGGCGGAAGGCTTGGCTCCCGCGCCATCGCGACGAGCTGAGGCGGTGAAGCGGACGCGGGATCGAGCCCCATGGGCAGGCCGGCGATGCGCGACGCCGAACCCAATGACGACGCCTCGATAGGGACGCCGCTTTCGGTCGTCTCGCCCGCGCGCTGGCGGCAGAGCAGCAATGCATTCTGGCTGATCGGGTCGGTAAGGATGGATGCGAAGGCATGCAGGTCGATGCAGGCCGCCTCTATCTGGCCCGCCAGCAATTCGGCTTCGACCTCATCATGCGCCAGGGCTTTATCGTCGGGCAGGCCGGGCGCCGCTCGGGCGAGGGCCGCGGCATCGTCGATATTGCCCATGGCCAGCAGTTTGCGGACCCTAAGGCCGAGAAGTCGGCTACCGCCGTCATCCCCCGGCGGCGCATCGGCGATACTGACCAGAAGGCTTTTCGCAAGCTCATGTTCCGCCGCCGAATCGAACCGATTCGGTATCGACGCCATCAGCTTCAGGACGAGTGGAAACGGGGTATCCCGCCAGGTGCGCCGATCGAAATCGGTATCGCGCTCAGGCAGAGTCCCGACGGAGTCCGGGCCTGTCGCGCCGGAGCCGCCGAGCGAACCCGCCCTGCCGGATATCGGCGCGGCCCAGGGCTGGTCGCCGGCGCCCGCATCGCCGCTTGGGACGGCGGCGGTTGAGGTCGGGGGAGCATATTGCGCGCCATCGGGCCGGGGAGGCGGCTCCTCCGAAGGTTCTGTTTGGCTAGGGGATTGTACGGAGCCGCCATGCGGAGGGTTAGCCCAAAACTGCGCGTCCGCCGAAGCCGAAAAACCCAAGATCATCGCAAGAGCGACGGCCGTCGGGATCGTTATTCCAGGTCGCGATCGCGTAACTCTGGATCGTGTCGATATTGGTCGCATCGGCCTAATGGATCAGACGGTCGGTGGGAATGGTTTTCTCGATCGTGCGCGATGGCGCCGGAATATCGACGCTGGCGAGAACCGCTAGAAGCACGACGACAAGCGCCACGATCACGGCGATAACGATGATGACAATCTTCATGAGATACTCGGCTAATTGCCAATCGCAAACGGCTTTGTGATAAACAGCGCCGTGGAATCCAGTCAAACCATACAGGCTCAAACCGAGTCGGTCACAGCCCGCGCGCCAAGCCTCGATCGCTCGATCGTGCTTGTCGGCCTGATGGGCGCAGGAAAGACGCGCGTTGGCAAGCGACTCGCCGAAATTCTGTCCGTGCCCTTCGTCGATGCGGATCACGCCATCGAAGCCGACACCGGCAAGACGATCACCGAGTTGTTCAACCACGCCGGCGAACCGGCGTTCCGCCTCGGCGAGCGGCGGATGATCGCCCGTTTGTTGCAGGGCCCACCAACGATTATAGCCGCCGGCGGCGGCGCCTATATCGATCCGGTTACACGGGCGACGATTCGCGATCGCGCCCTTTCTTTGTGGCTGCGCGCGGATTTGGATACGCTCGTGGCGCGAACCAGCCGATCGCATCGGCGTCCGCTTCTCGAGGGCGTCGACCGAACGGCCAAGCTCGCGGAGCTCATGGCGAACCGGTACCCGATCTACGCGGAGGCGGATCTCGTGGTCGATAGTTTCGCGGGACCGGTGGAGCAAACCGTCAACGCGGTTATCGCGGCGCTCGGAAACCATCTGGGGTGGGGGCGATGAACGCGACGGCGACGCGCGTTCACGTCGATCTGGCGGGACGCGCCTATGACATCGTCATCGGGTCGGGTTTGCTGGAAAGCGCGGGCGCGCTTCTCAAGCCTGTCGTCGCCGGCCGCGATTTGATTGTCATCAGTGACGAAAACGTCGCCGCGCTCTACCTGGAAAAGCTCCAAATCGCGATCGAGACCGGGGGGCTGAAGCGGCCTGAGGCGGTGGTCGTTCCGCCGGGAGAGGGCAGCAAAAGTATCGAGAGCTTCGGTCGCGCGGCCGAGTCCCTTCTCGGGCTTGGCGTCGACCGTCGAAGCATAATCCTTGCGCTCGGCGGCGGCGTGGTTGGCGATCTTGGCGGATTCCTCGCCGCGACCCTGCTGCGCGGCGTCGACTTCATCCAGATTCCGACAACCCTGCTGGCGCAGGTAGACAGCTCCGTCGGCGGCAAGACCGCCATCGATAGCATCCATGGCAAGAACCTGATCGGCGCCTTCCATCAGCCTTTGCTGGTCCTGGCGGACACGGACACGTTGGCGACCCTGCCACCGCGCGAACTCAAGGCCGGTTATGCCGAAATCGTCAAATACGGTCTGCTCGGCGACAAGCCTTTCTTCGAGTGGCTCGAGGACAACGGCGCCGCGGTCCTGAGCGGCGATCCCGACGCGCTGCGAACCGCGGTCGCGAAAAGCTGCGAGGCCAAGGCGCGCATCGTCGAGAGCGATGAGCGTGAAAATGGCGCGCGAGCCCTTCTGAATCTCGGCCATACATTCGCCCATGCGCTGGAGGCGGAAACCGGTTTCGGCGATACGCTCAATCATGGCGAGGCCGTATCGATCGGCATGGTGCTGGCGTTCGATCTCTCCGTTCGACTTGGTCATTGTTCGCCCAACGACCTCATGACGGCGCGCGGCCATCTGCTGCGCCATGGCCTACCGGTATCGCCGCCGCGCACCAACGATTTCAGCCCGTCTTCGCTTGTGCGGCGCATGTACAACGACAAAAAGGCGGAGCGCGGGAGCCTGACATTCGTGCTTGCGCGCGGCATTGGGGAGGCCTTCGTGGCGCGCGGCGTGGATTCCGGCGTCGTCGAGACGACGCTGCTCCGCGCGCTGGCCGCTTAATAACCGCATGACAGTGCTATTAATTGCCGCCGCCATTGGGGTTATTTTCGGCTATCTTGTAAACCCGGCGGCGCGATGGATACGGCGGCGACTTCGTCCGGATAATTTCACCAAGGCGCTCCGCAGCGCGATTGAAGAGCACACCAGCGACGATTCCATCGACGCCGAGGACGTTCGGCAAGAACGCGCAATGCTCCGGTCGATTCTCGATCTGGCGGAAGTGACGGTCGGAGCGGTCATGACTCATCGGCGGCAAATGGTGACGGTGGATGTGGATTTGCCGCCGACGGAGATCGTCGACGCCGCCTTGGCGAGCGCCTATACGCGTCTGCCGCTCTGGCGCGACGAGCCTGACAACATCGTCGGCGTCGTCCACGCCAAGTCACTGCTCCGGGCGGTGCGAGCCGCGCGCGGCCGGATCGATAGCCTCAACATCGAACAGATTGCATCGAAGCCGTGGTTCGTGCCAGACGCGACAAGCCTGCTAGATCAGCTCGACGCGTTTCGGGAACGACGCGAGCATTTTGCCCTCGTCGTCGACGAATATGGGTCTTTGCAAGGTTTGGTGACGCTTGAAGATATCCTGGAAGAGATCGTCGGCGATATTACCGACGAGCTCGACACCCATGTGTCCGGGGTATTCGCCCAGCCCGATGGCAGTTACATCGTCGACGGAACGGTGACCGTTCGCGACCTGAACCGGGAATTCGACTGGCGTCTACCAGATGAAACCGATTACTCGACCATCGCCGGGCTGGTCATCCACGAGTCTCGGCATGTTCCCGAAGTCGGGCAGACCTATACGTTTTTCGGATGTCGTTTCGAAATTCTGAAGCGCCATCGCAACCAGATACAAACTCTGCGTCTAACGCCACCGGCCAGAAACTGACGCGTGGCTTCGTCCTCAACCCACCCGGCTGAGGAGATTGGCCATGTCATCGGCGTGTTCTTCTTCGACCTTAAGGATATCGATCATCAGTTTGCGTGAGGTCGGGTCGTCATCGCCGAGCCAACGGATGATCTCGGAATAGGTTTCGATAGCGATGCGCTCGGCGATTAGATCTTCGGTGATCATCGAGCGCAAATCCGTGCCTGGGGCGTATTCCGAATGGCTGCGGTCAGCCAATCCGACCGGACTGAAATTCGGGTCGCCTCCAAGCTGCGCGATACGCTCGGCGATCCAGTCGGCGTGCTCCTGTTCTTCACCGGCATGCTCCAGAAATTCGGCTTTCACCGCATCCGAGTTGATGCCTTTTGCCATGTAATAATGACGCTTGTATCGCAATACGCAGACCAACTCGGTCGCCAGGGCCTCGTTCAAAACTTCAACGACCTTTTCGCGATCGGCCTTATAGGCGCCGGTAACCGCCCCATCCTGTATGCTTTGCCGCGCACGCTCACGAATGGCGGACAAGTCGGAAATGAATTCGCTCATGGAGGCCTCGATACGCTTGAGAGAAAGAATGGCCGGCGATAAAGCTCGCCAGCCTCGCGACACTAACCCCGCATGGGAGCGGTCGTTCCTCTCGTCAAATCCCGAATCGAGCCAAATCCACGGTCAGCCGCGCCGCTTTTTCTTCTTTCGCGCGGCATAGCGTGCGTCGCGTGCGTCCTTCTGCGCGGCCCTCAATGCTTCAAGCGCTTCCGCCTGGGCGCGCGCTTCGGCTTCCCGAGCGGCCTGCTCGGCCTCGAGGGCCAATCGTTCGGCCTCAAGCCGCGCGGCTTCCTCGGCTTCACGTTGCGCCTTGGCCGCGCGTTCCGCCTCGAGCTTGGCGTCACGCTCCGCGCGCTTGCGCGCCTCTCGCTCTTCCCGCGCCGCCTGCGTCGCAAGGCGCGCGGCCACGACGTCAGGGTCGACTGAGGTCAGCCTCGCCTTCAGCTTATCCAACTGCGCCTTCTTCGCCGCCGCCGAAGTAGTCTGTCTCTCGCCGAAATCCGCTTTCTTGTAATCAGTCATCTCGTTCGCTCGTCAATTGACGCGACGGGATAACAGGATACGCGGAACATGCAAGACGCGCCAAGGAACGGCAGCGTTGTCATTTGATCAAGACGGACACACGCTGCCTGGCCCGACATACGCGAATTTTGTTTACAGCAGGGCATGGTCGTTCAATTGATCCCATGCACAGGGCGCCGTTCCGGCGCTCCGCGAGGGGCGGCGCGCAGATATTGGGCCGGCCATGGCGCGGCGTGGCCCAGTTCACGGGCGGCGTGAAGCGGCCAATAAGGCTCCCTCAGCAATTCGCGGGCCAACAACACCAAATCGGCCTGGCCGGTTCGAATGATATGGTCAGCCTGCGGCGCCGAGGTGATCATGCCGACAGCCGCCGTGGCGATGCCGGCGTCTCGCCGAATGCGTTCGGCGAACCCCGTTTGATAACCCGGCCCCACTGGAATTTCGGCGCGTTCGACATTGCCGCCGGACGAACAATCCATCAGGTCGACCCCAAGCGATTTCAGACGACGCGACAATTCGATCGACTGCTCGAGATCCCAACCGCCCTCGGTCCAGTCGGTAGCCGAAATTCGCACCGCAAGCGCGGCCGTATCGGGCAGGGCTGCGCGAACGTCGGATACGCAATCGCTGAGGAAACGGACTCGGTTGTCGAACGAGCCCCCATGCAAGTCGGTCCTGTGGTTACTCAGCGGAGATAGAAATTCATGGAAAAGATAACCATGGGCGGCGTGAAGCTCGATGACCCGAAAACCCGCGTCGATCGCGCGCCGCGCCGCGCTGACGAACGCCGCCCGCAAATCGGCGATCGCATCTAGGCTAAGCGCCGTCGGCAATGGATAGCTGTCCGCGAACTTCAGCGCGCTGGGCGCGACGGTGGGCCAGCCCCCTTCGTCAGCCGCTGCCTCACCGGACCCGCTCCACGGCCGCTTCGTGCTCGCCTTGCGTCCGGCGTGCGCAAGCTGAATTCCGGCGACGCCGCCCTGCGTTTCAATGAAGCGAACGATGCGCGCCAGTGGCTCGAAATGCGCCTCGCTCCAAATCCCAAGGTCCTGGGGAGATATGCGGCCTTCGGGTGTCACGGCGGCGGCTTCTGTAAAGATAAGCCCGGCTCCGCCCACCGCGCGGCTGGTCAAATGCACGAAATGCCAATCGTTCGCGAAACCGTTTTCGCAGGAATATTGGCACATCGGCGACACCCCGATGCGGTTGGGCAAAACGACATCGCGAATCCGCAACTCGCTGAAAAGATGAGACATAGTAACTCCGCCTTGAGAAAAATACGGACGACGTCAAACCACCACGCCATATGGTGGTGCTGCGGTACAATTCGAGCGGCGTTTACGATCTTGAGGGGGCCGATCGTGGAACCTGTTCGGCGGAGGGAGCGACGACGGGGGGCGCCGGGCTGTGATCGGTTCCCATGAGCCGATCCCACACGCGGAAATACAGGCCGTAGTTACATTGAAATCGCGTGTGATGGAGGCTGTGGTGCGACGCGCCAATCATGAGCGCGCCGAATGGACCCCGCAGCCACGACGGGGGGATCAACTCCCACCCGGAATGATTGAGGATCGCGGTCACCGTCATCATCATCAGCAGCGCGAGAAGCGCGTAGACATTGATCGGAATGAGCATCGCGAGAGCCGGCATGAACCAGGCGGTCAGCGCGGCCTCGGCCGCATCGAAAGAAAACGAGGCGAAAGGGGTTGGTTGACGCGAACGATGGTGCCCCGCGTGACACCAGCGAAACATCAGCCGCCCGTGTATGGCGCGATGCAGCCAGTAATAATAGGTATCCTGTAGAACGAGATACAGAATCGCGCTGAACGCAAGATAGACCCAGCCATGCCGGTGGACATCGGAATAAATCGCGGAACCGCCGTTTTGCCACAGAACCAATACGATCGCCGCCGGAAACGCATAGATGGGAGACGAGACCAGGGATGCCCGAATTTCATGGCGCATCAGCCGCCATGACGGCGCATCGCGGTTCAACCTTACCCCCGATAGACCCAGATGGTTCGGACGTCCCCACAGCAGCCAATAGGCCAGCCCAGACAATGCGAGATAGCGCGCCGCGATGATGGCGGTCAAAAACACGGTCGCGATGATAATGGCGGTAATCACATTGGGAAAGCTGTACGGGTTCGGCGCCGAGGTCAAGAAGCCAATGACGAAATTGGAACTGGGCGCGTTTCGGTGTAGGACTATCGCTCCGTTACGGAGCTTCAGCCTATGACCGGCGGCATTCGAATTATTGAACTATCTCTTGTGTTTACAGCGGCCCTAACAGGTATGGAGGGCGTGGCGTGGATCATGCATCGTTATATGATGCACGGCGCGCTCTGGTTTCTGCATCGCGATCATCATGCGAAGCGCGGGCCCGGCTTGGAACTCAACGATTTGTTCGCCGTATTTTTCGCGAGCCCCGCGATAATTTGTCTATATCTGGGCATCCGCGGCCATCCGGTGCTCTTGGCGGCCGGACTGGGCGTCACCGCGTATGGCATGATTTATTTTCTGTTCCACGATGGCTTGGTTCATCGGCGCTTTCCGGTTCCAATGTCTCAGGGCAATCGCTTCTGGAAGCCGCGCGTTCAGGCTCATCATCTCCATCATACGGTGGCGACGAAGCACGGGTGCGTCTCATTCGGGTTCCTGTGGGCTCCCCCCGTGCGCCAAGTGAGACAGCAACTCGTGCTGCGACAGCGGCAAGGCCGTCAATGAACGAGTCGATAGCCGACACGAAAACGCATCAACGATTCGTTGGATTGGGATTGGCGGGATTGATCGTCGCCATGTGGGCGATACTGCATGTCTATTGTATTTTCTTCCTTCATCTCACGGGCGCGCGCTGGTTGGCGGCGCCTTTTCTGGTCGCCATGCAGGCGTGGCTCTATGTCGGCGTTTTCATCGTGGCGCATGATGCGATCCACGGGTCTCTGGCGCTGGGGTGGCCACGGCTGAATCGAATCATCGGACAAGTTTGCGTGGGCCTCTATGCCGGGTTTTCGTACCGACGGCTCGCTGATGGACATTCCGGGCATCACGCCGCGCCCGGCACGGCAAGGGACCCAGACTTCGACGCCGACAGTCCTCATGGATTCTCGGCATGGTTCATGAAGTTCTTCCTGACATATTTCTCGATGTACGAGATGACGATTATGACATTGTGGGCAAGTTTTTATATTTTCATTCTTCACGCCTATGTCATGAATTTGATCGTATTTTGGGCTATGCCGGCGCTTCTTTCGGCAATTCAGTTATTTGTGTTTGGGACATGGCTTCCCCATCGCCATCAATCTTCTCCCTTCGTGGACGAGCACCGCGCGAGATCGAGCGATTTCGGCTGGCTTGCATCCCTTCTGACATGCTTCCATTTTGGGTATCATCATGAGCATCATACCCTGCCTCAGCTTCCGTGGTGGCGCTTGCCAGCCGCGCGTCGGCGGGCAAAACTCCTGTGATGGTTTTGTCGCCTATCGGCGACCGGACGAACGAACGCGAGTAAGAAGTGCATCGGAAACTTGACCTCGCTGGAATGAAGCCAATTTCCGCGACGGAGGCATGGTTTGATAAGGCGAATGCGTTGAGACCTCTCGCGAATATCTTTCAGTCGTTTCCTGAACGGACGGGAAGCTGGGAATGACGGACGCTTGGCAGAGTGTTGTTCAAGACTCGCCCTTAGCCTCGGACTTACCGTCCGAGCCAGGTAGCCTTCGTCAGCGAATTGAGCATCGGCTCGGCGAACTTTTATGTTTCCGTGGTCAGACGCCGAAGGTCCTCGATGAGGCGATGCGGTACAGTATGTTTTCAGCTGGAAAACGCGTGCGCCCTGTGCTGGCGATCGTCGCGGCTCAGCATTTCGGCGGCCACGAGAACGACGCCCTGGATTTCGCATGCGCGATCGAGATGGTGCACACCGCGTCGCTCATCCTCGACGATCTGCCATCGATGGATAACGCGGCCATCCGTCGGCGCCGCAAAACCCTCCATGTCGCTTTCGGCGAGGATGTTGCTCTACTGACGGCGATCGCGCTTCTAAGTCAGGCCTTCGGCGTCATCGCCGCCTGCGACGCGCTGCCTTCGGCAACCAAGCTTCGCCTGATTCAACTTCTTTCGGACACGATTGGGTTTTCCGGCTTGGCCGCCGGCCAGATGCGCGACCTTCGCGACGAGGCCCATCTCAAAACTGTCGATGGCGTAACCACGCTTAATCATCAAAAGACAGGCGTGCTTTTCGTTGCGGCGGTCGAGGGCGGGGCGGCGATCGCGGGCGCGGGGGAGGATCAGTTGCGGTGCGCGAATGCCTTCGCGCGCAACGTTGGTTTGGCGTTCCAGCTTTATGATGATCTGCTAGACGCAACGTCTACGCTCAGCGCCCTTGGCAAGGATGCGGGCAAGGATAGCGGGAAACGAAATGTCATTAGCCTGATCGGCGTCGAAGAGACGCGAAGCGCCGTAAAGCGGGCGATTGAAACAGCGCTCGCGCCGCTGGCGGAGGGTCCGCTGACGGACTATACGATCAAATTATTCGCCAAGGTCACGGCAACCTGAACCCGAGTCTAGAACTTGGACCAAAGGTCGGGCCGACGCACCGGACACGTAAAGCGGTCCAGCGTCGCCGAACGCCCGGCGACCAGACCGCCAAGCAAAACCTGAAACACCCTCGATGCTTTCCCCACGCTCGCACGGCGATCCATGCCGCCGGCGCCGCTTCGCGCGACGTTCCGGCCAATCTCCCGGTACAGGCCACGCGCCGCCGCGATCGCCCAGGCGGATCGGGCAGGGAGCTTTCGCAGGCCCCATCGGGCGGATTCATAGTACGGCTCTGCCGCTTCGAGCAGGCGGCGGGTTACCACGAATACGGCATCCCGCTGGGAAGGATCGGCGATATTGCCGTCATGAATCCCCTCTTCCTTAAGCCATGCTCCCGGAAGATAGATTCGCCCCCCGGCGGCGTCATTCATCACGTCGCGGGCGATATTGGTCAATTGCAGCCCCAGGCCAAGATCGGCCGCGCGGCGTAACGTTTCCACATCGCGGACGCCCATGATCATGGCCATCATAACGCCAACCACGCCGGCGACGTGGTAGGCGTAGAGCAGAACGTCCTCCAGCGTCTCGTAGCGATAGTCCCCAACATCCATGCCAAAGCCATGCAACAGGTCAAGCGGATGGCGCTCAGGAATTTCATGGCGAAGGACGACACGCTGGAAAGCCCCGAAGACATGATCGTCCGACATGTCCTCGCCCGCCAGCGCCGCCTGAGTCTTAACCCGAAGCGCCGCCAAACGCGCCTCCGCGACGCCTTTATCCAGACCGATGGCGCCATGACCCAAGACCTGTCCGTCGATCTGATCGTCGCAATAGCGGCACCACGCATACAGCATCGAGGCGTCATCCCGCGTCCTGGAATCGAACAGGCTCGCGGCGGCCGCGAAGCTTGTTGACCCTTGCCGTATGGTTTCCCGGCTCGACTGGGCGACGATATCGCTCAAGATAGTCCGAAATCTTCCAACATGACGCCCGCCGTGGCCTTGGCGGAGCCGATAACGCCCGGAACGCCAGCTCCAGGATGCGATCCGGCGCCCACGAAATAAAGCCCCCGCAGTTTATCGTCCCGATTATGGGTTCTGAAATACGCGCTTTGGGTCAAAATTGGCTCAAGCGAAAAAGCCGATCCCAGATGGGCGTTCAGTTCGTCTCGAAAATCGAACGGTGTAAAGATGCGCGACGTAACAAGATCGTCTTTTAGACCAGGGATATATTTTTCCTCAAGAAAATCCAGAATGCGATCGCGGTAGCGTGGGCCCTCCACGGACCAGTCGATCGCCGCCGAACCCAGATGGGGAACAGGGGCCAGCACATAAAAGCCTTCGCATCCCGGCGGCGCCAACGAAGGGTCCGATACGGTGGGCGCATGCAGGTAAAGCGAGAAATCCTTGGCAAGCTTGGGTCCGTTAAAAATCTCTGCGATCAGTTCGCGATAGCGAGGACCAAAGATGACCGTGTGGTGCTTCAGCTGCGGATGCTTCCGCTTCAGCCCGAAATAGATCACGAAAAGCGACATGGAAAATCGCTTTTTCGCGACCCTTTTCGCCTCGGCGCGGCCGCGCGGCGTTTCGCGCAGTAACGCCGCGTAGGTATGCATCACGTCGGCGTTGC
>CAJCJC010000142.1 GCA_903970575.1 Alphaproteobacteria bacterium | reverse complement strand
ATAGACTCTTCCGGATGAAGCGCCTTGGCCCGCGTCCTCAGTTCGGTGGTCGGCTCCACGGCCAGGACGCGATGCCCCATGGCCGCGAAAGCGGCTGCGTCTCGGCCAGTTCCCGCGCCGATGTCCAGCACGCGGGAGACGCTCTTGGGAATCGAATGCAGTATCGACCGATGGACCTCGGCGAAAGACGCGCTTTCGTATCGGCGAACGAGATGTTCGGCCTCTTCCGCATAACCTTGGGCGCCGCTTACCGCGGCGGACACGATGGATGTCCTGTCGTAGCGATCGACCTCATGGATACGGATCGCGACCTGGGTAATACAATGGACAAAAAGCGCGGTTTGTTGGAATAATCGTCCGGATAGACGATGCGGGCCAGCAAAATCGGTCGCATCATTGCATCATGCTCAAACGGTGAGCAGGGTGAAACGGCTCCTCATCGGGGCGACAGGGGGGAATCGGCATGAAATTTTCGATCATTTACGAAGCGCAGATGGTGGACACCTCGCGCAAGAACGAGGCTCAGGTCTTCCAGGACATGGTCGAGGAGGCCGTGCTGGCGGAGGAGATGGGATTCGACTGCATCTGGTCTGTCGAGCATCACTGCCTCAGCCAATACGCGCATCTTTCGGCGCCGGAAAGCTTCCTCGCCTTCATCGCGGGGCGCACAACCCGCATCGATGTCGGGCACGGCGTCGTCTGCCTGCCGTTCAAGATGAACCACCCGATCAAGGTGGCCGAGCGTATCGCGACGCTCGACCTGCTGTCCCGCGGGCGGCTGCATTTCGGCGTCGGCAAGGGCGGCACGGTGCAGGAAACCGGCGCCTTTGACACGCCGATGGACCTGGTGACGCCGCAGGTCGACGAATCGATGTACATGATCCCCAAGATGTGGATGCAGGAGGTGTTCGAGCACCATAGCGACCTCATTGATATCCCCGCCCGGCCGATCCATCCAAAGCCTTTCCAGGACCCGCACCCGCTGATGTACATGGCGTGCACGCGCGAGGAAGCGCTGCAAATCGCCGGCAGCCGCGGGCTCGGCGCGCTGGTTCTGGGCTTCAGCGGGCCGGATGAAATCGCCAAGAAGAACGCGGTCTATCGCAAGGCCTATGCCGAGCGGAAGGTCGAGGATCAGGTCGGATTCCGTCCGCATCAGCATCTGGCGGCGCTTTGCCCGGCGGTCATCATGAACGACAAGGAAAAAGCGCGTCGGGTTGGCACGCGCGGCCAGCGCTTCTTCGCCGAATCCATCCGTTATTGGTACGCTGGCGGCGACAAGCCGAGCGTGGACGATCTGGACGCCGAGGCGCAAATCGCCGTGCTAAACCAGGCCAAGGACCAGATCGTCGCCTATCTGGGCCAGGAGAAAATCCCGGTCACCGACGCCGCGACCAGCAATTACCATGTCGAGGAAGACGCCTATGGCACGGTCGACCAGGCCATTCGCTATGTCGAGCGGCTTGAGGCGGCCGGCGCGGATGAAATCCTGTTCCTGGTGCAGATGGGAACTATCCCGCACGAGGTGACGATGGAAACCATCCGCAATATCGGCAAATACCTGATTCCCCATTTCCGCGAAAAGCTCGCGGTCGCGGCGGAATAACGCTAAACAGGCTCCAAGCGCGGCGCCGGTCGAAAGGCTGGCGCCGTTTTCATGAGCGGGCGGGACCGATTAGGGGAGGAAGCTTTGTCCAAGGAATTCGCGGGTAAATCCGTCATCGTCACCGGCGCGGCGTCGGGCATCGGCAAGGCCGCCGCCTATCGCTTCGCCGACGAAG
The DNA here is from genome assembly GCA_903970575.1 of Alphaproteobacteria bacterium. GTDB lineage: Bacteria > Pseudomonadota > Alphaproteobacteria > BOG-932 > Roseiterribacteraceae > BOG-932. Next base: position 776 of record CAJCJC010000142.1, on the reverse strand, counting down.
GCGCGAAAGTTTGCGTCGCCGACCTGAACATCGCCGGCGCGGAAACGGTGGCCCAGGCGCTGAAGGATAAGGGGGCCGAGGCCTTCGCCACCAAGGTCGACGTGTCTGTGAAAGACGATAACGACCGCATGGTCGCCGAGACCGTGGCGGCGTTCGGCGGCCTGGACGCCGCCTTCCTCAACGCCGGATATTACGGACCCGGCACCAGTTTTTTCGACGAGGACGTGACCGCGTTCGATCGCATTATCGCGATCAATCTGCGCGGCTGCTTTCTGGGCATACGGGCGGTCGCAAAGGCGATCCGGTCCGGCGGGGCGATCGTGGTCACCGGATCCACCGGCGGGATCATGGGGCTGGGCATCAACCCGGCCTATAGCGCGTCAAAGCACGGGCTGATCGGGCTGGTGCGCTCGGCCGCCGAGCCGCTGGCGGAACGGGGTGTTCGGATCAACGCCATCCTGCCGGGCGGGGTCAATACGCCGCTCAATTTCGGCGAGATGGTCGATACCTATTACCCGCCGGAGGAGCTGAAGATGCCGCCGTTCCGGGGGTATGGCGAATCCCAGCATATCGCGGAATTCGCCCTGTTCCTGGCGAGCCCGCGCGCGGCCTTCATCAACGGCGGCGCGCATGTCGCCGATGGCGGCCTGACCAGCAGCTTCGCCGCCGTAATGCCGGCCACCGCGCCGACGTGACGGCGGCCTAATCACCGCGAACGCCCGGTAATCGGAACTGGCTCTCCCGCGCTTGGGTTTTTCCAAGCGGTGAACGCGCTG
>CAJCJC010000141.1 GCA_903970575.1 Alphaproteobacteria bacterium | reverse complement strand
CCTATGCAGGGCGCCGGAAGTTGTATTTTGCCTTGTGACGTAAGCTGCGGCTAAGTTGACGGGCGCAACCATAACGTCACGGGGGTGCGTAAAATTCTTTATTTGTGTTAAGGAAAGGGCACAATGCCCGCGCTGATCATCAACGGCAAGGACCACACGGTCGATGCCGATCCCAATATGCCGCTGCTCTGGGTTATCCGCGATCTCGTGGGTTTGACCGGAACAAAATACGGCTGTGGAATCGGGGTCTGCGGCGCTTGCACGGTCCATTTGCACGGAAAGGCGGTACGATCTTGCAAAGTGCCCTTTTCCGAGGCGGTCGGACATGACGTCACGACCATAGAAGGCCTTGGCGACGATCACGCACTCTATCGCGCCTGGACCCAACTTAACGTTCCGTCGTGTGGCTTTTGCCAGCCAGGACAAATCATGCAGGCGGCCGCCCTCCTTCGGCAACATCCGGATCCCGAAGACGAGGAGATCGTTCAGTCCATGTCCGGCAATCTGTGCCGCTGCGGCGCCTATCAACGGATCGTGGCGGCCGTTAGGGCGGCGGCGGGAGTCACTCGTTGATCCATGTCGTTAACCTGTCCCGTCGTGGCGCGCTTAAGGCGCTTGGCGGTGGGACCGGACTCGTTCTTGGCGTCTATATCGGGCGCGGCCGGGGCGCCGCTTGCGCGGCGGAGCCTAAGCAAGCGACCGTCGGCGATGACGCGGTGCTTTCGCCTAATATATTTTTGTCGATCGACAGCGCCGGCACGGTCAATTTGAACGTCACGCGCGCCGAAATGGGGCAAGGCATCCGTACCGCGATCACGATGATTGTCGCGGACGAACTCGCGGCAAGCTGGCCCAGAATGGTGGTGCATCAGGCCGATGGCGATCCGCGCTATGGCGACCAGGACACGAACGCATCGCGCAGCATTCGGATGTTCTTCAAGCCACTGCGTATTGCGGCGGCGACAGCGAGGCAAATGCTCGAAGCCGCCGCGGCGCAGCAATGGCGCGCCTCGATCATCGATTGTCGGGCGGTGGACCACGAGGTGGTGCATGTCCCTACTGGCCGCTTCATCCCTTTTGGTCAGTTGGTCAAAACAGCGTCCCTTCTACCCGTACCTAATCCGGACAAGCTGCGCCTTCAGGACGCCAGTTCGCGGCGTTATATCGGTCACGCGATTGCCAATATCGATATGGGCGGCATGATCGGCGGCAAAACGCCGTTCGGCGCCGACATCGTACTGCCGGGCGTTAAATACGCCTCCATCGAGCGTTGTCCGGTTTACGGCGGCAAGGTCAAATCCTTTCAATCGGCCGCCGCGATGGCCGTGCACGGGGTCGAGCAGGTGATCGAGCTTCCGGCGGCGCCGATGCCAACCGGCAATCTGCCGCTGGGCGGCGTCGCGGTGATCGCGACCAACACCTGGGCCGCTTTGGAAGGGCGGCGCAAGCTTCAGATCGAGTGGGATATGGGGCCGAACGCGACCCATGATTCCGCCGCCTACCGAACCGAAATGGAGACCGCCGTCAGGCGGTCCGGACGAAGCGTCCGCGTTCAGGGCAATTTCGAAGTCGCGCTTTCGGGGGCCGCGACCAAGCTTTCCTCGGAGTATTTCGTTCCCTATCAGCCCCACGCAACCATGGAGCCGCCAACCGCCATCGCCATCTATGACAACGGGAAACTCGCGGTGATCGCGCCGACGCAAAATCCGCAGGGCGCAAGAGCCGTGCTGGCCCAATATCTTGACTTGAAAGAGGCCGATATCGTCGTCCGGCAAACTTTTCTCGGTAATGGCTTCGGTCGCAAGGCGATGCATGATTATGTCTGCGAGGCGGCGTGGCTGGCCAAGGCCTTGGGCGGCAAGATCAAGCTGATATGGACCCGTGAGGACGATATCCGTCACGGCTATTATTTGCCAATGATCATGCAACGGCTGGATGGCGGCATCGATAAGAACGGCATGCCGATCGCATGGCGGCACCGCACGGTCTTCTCGTCACTGAATTCGACCTTTCGCGCCGATCAAATCGTGCCTGACGCCGCGCAACTGGCGCAGGGCGTGACCGACATGCCCTACGCCATCGCCAATGTGCGTTGCGAGGTCGGGGCCGTGCCAGCGCATATGCGGCTGGGCGATGGCAGGGGCGGCCTCAGCATCGCGCATGCCTTCGCCTCCTGCTCGTTCATCGATGAACTGGCGGCGGCGGCGGGAAAAGACGCGGGAAACTATCTGTTCAATTACTTCGCCGGGCCTCGAAAGATCGACCTCAAGGCGCTCGGCGTCGATTACCCCAATTATGGCGCCTCCCTCGAAGAATTCCCGGTGGACGTCGCGCGTCTGCAAAATGTCCTGCAATTCGCGATGGACCGCGCCGGTTGGGGCGATCCGCTGCTGCCGCGCCAGGGGCGAGGACTTGCGGTCCATCGCAGCTATGTCAGCTATGTCGCGGCGGTTCTCGTCGTGACGGTCGCGGCTGACGGCTCGCTCTCCATCCCGCGAGTGGACATCGCGATCGATTGTGGCGACATCATCTATCCGGACCGGGTCCGCGCGCTGATGGAAGATCAGGTGATGTATGGCCTGAGCTTCGCCCTTTATGGCGGCGTAACCGTCAAGAACGGCGCCGTCGAGCAAGGCAATTTCGACAACTTCCAGATCGCCAGGGCGGATATCACGCCGGAAATCCGGGTCCATGTCGTGCCGAGCTTGCAGGCGCCGAGCGGCGCCGCCGATCCGGGCGTTCCGGTCATCGCACCCGCGCTCTGCAACGCCATTTTTGCCGCTACCGGCAAGCGCATCCGCTCGCTGCCGATCGACACCAGCCTTTTGAAGGACGCCACGCCGACGGCGCAGCCGGTTGCGCAACCGACGAGCAATCTCCCGGGCATCGCGCCCACGCAAGCCGGCCCCATGCCCAAGTAATGGCGTCGAGCGCCACCTTGCGGCGCGGGCTGGCGTTCCCGGCCGCGCGGCGGTAATCCTGCCTTCCCGTCAAATGGAGTTCATCGTGTCCGAAACCATCACCACCGTAACCGGCCTGCAATATATCGACATCGAAATCGGAACCGGCGCGGAGGCCAAGGGCGGCGAGAAGGCCGTCGTCCACTACACCGGCTGGCTGTATAAGGATGGCGAGAAGGGTCGGAAATTCGACAGCTCGGTCGACCGGAAGGAGCCGTTCAAATTCCCGCTCGGCGCCGGCCGCGTCATCGCCGGCTGGGATCAGGGCGTCAAGGGCATGAAGATCGGCGGCAAGCGCACCCTGATCATCCCGTCCGCTCTGGGTTATGGCGCGCAAGGCGCCGGGGGCGTCATTCCGCCGAACGCCAAGCTGATGTTCGATGTGGAGCTTCTCGGCCTGGAGTAACCGCTTAATCCTCGATGGCGCGGGCCTCGACGGCGCGGATCATGGCGTTGACGAGCGGCTTCATGTGAAAATTGCTCTCCGGCATAGCGGCGATCGCGAAGCCCATCTCTTTCAGTACGTCGCCCACGACGGGGCCGGCGACGGCGATATGCGTGCGCCCGAGTCCGGCCTTGAGCAAAGCCTCGATCCCGCGCTCCGCCGCCACCTTGACCAGTCGGTCGACCTGCGGCGTGCTGGTGAAGGCGATGAAATCGATCCCGCCATCGGCCATCGCGCGGATCGCGTCGGCCACCGCCTCGCTCTCGGAGTCGGAGGCGTAGCGATAGGGCAGGACGGCGTCCGCGGTCGCGCCGGCGCCATGGATGGCGTCAAGCAGCTTGTCGTTCGGGTTGCCGGGGTAAAGCTGCACCCCCACCCGACGCCCCGCGAGGTCCAGCGTGCCAAGTGTGGCGATAACGCCATCGGTCGTCGGCGCTGCGGCGCTAACGCCCGGCGAAAGGCCGATTTCGCGCAGCGCCCTGGCCGGCTTCGGTCCGCGCAAGATCGTGCGCGACCGGCCGATCGCGCCGATCGCCTCGTCCCTAATTCCGGCGCGTTCGGCCACGCCCATCATCCGCCGGAGCCCCTCGCCCGTTAGCAGCACCAGATCGTCGAACTCGCCCGCGATCAGCCGCCGGAGCCAGGCCTCGACCGGCGCGGGGTCGGCAGCGTCCAGAATGGTGACGAGCGGGCAGCGCAACGTCCGCGCCCCCTCGCTCTCGAGCATGCTGGCGAACAGGTCGAGTTCTCGGCTTTCGGGAACCAGGACGGTAAGACCGGAGAGACGGCTCACGATCGGACTTCCTTAACGCTCATCATACACGATCCTCACCACCTCGATCGTCTCCGGCCCCGCCGGCGTGCGGATGTCGACGCTATCGCCCACGCGGGCTTTCAACAGCGCGCGGGCGATGGGGGATATCCAGCTCACCTGGCCCTTGTCGACATCGGCCTCGTCGATCCCCACGATGGTGACCGTGTGCTCCTTATCGTCCTGGGTGGCGTAGGTGACGGTGGCGCCGAAGAATATCTGATCGAAATTGGTGCGCCGCGCGGGGTCGACAACTTCCGACGCCTCCAGCCGCTTGGACAGGAAACGCACCCGCCGGTCGATCTCGCGCAGCCGCTTCTTGCCATAAATGTAATCCCCGTTCTCGGACCGGTCGCCGTTGCCCGCTGCCCACGACACCACCTCTACCATTTTCGGCCGCTCGACGCGGAGCAAATGGCGATATTCCGCGCGCAACATCGCGAAGCCTTGCGGCGTCATGTAGTTCTTGGTCCCGATCGGCAGGGCCGGCGCGTCCTCGGCCGCGTCTTCATCGTCCCCATCGGGTTCCTTGGTAAACGCCTTGCTCATCGGCTCATTTGAGCGCGCGGGCGAACAGCGCGAGCAGTCGGTCCCAATGATGCTCCGAGGCCGGCTTGTCGTAAACGCCATGACCCGGCACGGCGAAGCCATGCCGCACGCCCGGATAAATCTCGACGGCGTATGTCGCTCCGGCGTCCTTCAGCGCGGCTTCGAGCCGTTCGGTCTCGCCGGGCTCCAGATAAGGGTCGATCTCCGATACGCCGACATAAATCTCTCCCGCCATGCGGGGCGCCAGCAGATGCGGACTGTCCGGCGCGTCGGTCGCCAGGCGCGCGCCATGAAACGATGCCCCAGCCGCGACCCGTTCCGGAAAATTACCGGCGACGGTCAGCACCAGCGCCCCGCCCATGCAATAGCCGACCGCGCCGATCTTGGGCCCGCCGACGCTGGACTGCATATCGAGAAAACCGAGAAAGGCCTTGGTATCCTTTACGATGGCCGCGTTAGTGACGGACCGCACCATCTCCATCATCCGGTCGCGCTCCGTCTCGAAATCGAGCGGCGCCGCGGGTCCGTGCCGATAATAGAGATTCGGCAGCAGCACGGCATATCCATGGGACGCCAGCCGTTCCGCCATCTGGACCAGCTCCGGCCTAAGGCCCAGCCCGTCCATGTAGAAAATAACCGCCGGCCACGGCCCGGCGCCTTCGGGCAGCACGAAATAAGTGTCCACGGCGCCGTCATCGGTTTGAATGACGATCTCGCTTGTCGGCATGTCGGCCTTCCTTCAAGGGCGATGTGTATCAGCCCTGTTTCTTATCATAACGCGGCCCGGTCCGCCGCTCATCCTCTTCCGGCGTCAGGCCATAGGGTTCGACCAGCGCCCACACATGATCCGGGATCATCGATTTCACCCGGCGCGGCTCTTCGCGGCGCAGATGGATCACGGTCTCCACCGCCTTCATCTCAACCCGGGTGCGGGCGAATTCGGTTCCGCGCGGGCCGATGCGCGGCATCAGCCAGCCGACGATCGGGCGAACCCAGCCGGGCATGCGCCTGAGCGGCAGGCCGCCCGCCGCCCGGGCCACATTGGCCATGAAGCCCTTGACAGCGGATTGCCGCTTTCCCGCGCTGCCCGGCGCCGAAAGCTTCACCTCGTCGCCCAGGAGGGACAGCAGCTCCGCCCCGCGTTCGTTGCGCACCAGCAGCCATTGCTCGCCCTGGCCGCCCATATAGCCGACGGTGATGTCGGACAGCGTATTGGTATAATCGACGCAGGTGCGGCAGGTCAGCGGAAAGAAATCCGGCGGCAGTTTTGAGATCGGCAATTGCAGGAACGGCACGGCCTTGACCCTGCCATCGGTGAATCTGAGCTCCACATGGTAATCCGCCCGGAATTCCAGATAGGTGATGGTGTCCGGATCGTCCGCCAGCAGGGCCAGGAAATCATGGAATTTCTCGGTCGTCGTGTTGTCGGAGCAGGGCGTGCCGATGACATAGAGGCGGTCGAACCCAAGCTCGCGCTCCAGCGCGCGCAGCGCGTAGACCTGGCAGGGGATGCCGATGACCGCCAGCCGCTTGTAACCCTTGGCCCGCGCCGGCTCCAGCAGCGCCAGCAGCGGGGCGTAGCCCATGCGCATGCCCCGCGCCGCCGCCATGCCTTTGGGGTCGGTGACCAGCATCGGCGCCGGCTTCCAGCGATCCTCCGGGTCCGCCATCATGGTCAGCACCGCGTCCACGGCGCCCGTCTCCAGCAGCTTTTCGCCGATTCGGGTGGCGATCCCGGTCCATTGCGCGCCGGCGCTCGGATGCTTCAGCGAGGCGCGCAGCATCTGCCGGAACGGGCCGAAAAACTGCTCGTCCGGCCGCGCGGGGTCGCGGGCGCGGCCATGCGCCGCCACCTCCAGCCCGGGATAATCCGGCGCGATGAACTGGCAGGCCTTGCCGCAGCGTTTCGGATCGTCCGTCCGCGAGACGCCGCAATCCGTGCACAGATCGCGCGGCGCGGCGGGCCCAACCGGCGGCGCCCAGATCCCGGCTGAGTCGGCCCCAGAAGCGTTCATTGCGCCAGAAATTCCTTGACCGGCGCCAGGGAAACCGCCGGCGCTTCCTCCTGCGGCACATGCCCCAACCCGGGCAGCAGCGCCAGCCGGCAATCCGGCAGATCTTTCTGGTAATCGGCCGCGTTGGCGACCGGGATCATCCCGTCCTTTTCACCCCAGACCAGCAGCACCGGCGCCTGTATGCGCCGCAAGAGCGGCTCCGGGTCTTCCAGCACCGTCTGCCCCATGCGGTCGATCAGCGCGCCCCGCACGCCCGGCGCGCGCACCAGGTCGTAATACCGGTCGAGCGTCGCCGGGGTGAGGCGAGCAGGGTCGCCATAGGCCGGAACCAGATTCATCTTCAGGAACGATTTCGGCAGCACATATTTCATCGCCCCGGCGATCGCCGGCACTTTCGGCGCCTGGCCATAGGCAAAGCCGGGGCTGGCGAATCCGTCGGGGGAGACCAGCACCAGCTTCGTCACCCGATCCGGATTGCGCGCCGCGAAACCCCAGGCGATTCGCCCACCGATCGAATTGCCGATCAGCGTGGCCTTCGCGACGCCAAGCTTGTCCATCAGCGCCGCCAGCAGAAACCGCACCCGCGCATCGGAGTAATCCCCGGTCGGGTCGGGCTCCGACAACCCCGCGCCCGGCATGTCGAACCGCACCACCCGGTACTGGGACTCCAGCAACTTCGCCCAGTCCTCCCAGGTATGCAGGCTGGAGCCGAGGCCGTGGATCATGATAATCGCCGGCGCCGTCCGGGGTCCCGTGTCCCGCACATCCAGGCGCACGCCAGCGACCTCAATCATATCCGCCGGGGACGACAGATATTTCGCCTCCAGCGCCGCGCGCGACCTGTCCGGGGTCCATAACCAAAAGCCGATGCCGGCAAGCGCGACCGCGACAACGGAAAGAATAAGTATGATGCGCGCTTTCATCGGGGGGAGCTCATGGAAAGCAGCATATCGCATGGAAAGCACGGAAAAGGCGAAGAGATTTTATAATAGACCCGATGCCGCTTCGCGCCTTGGGAGCGTCCCCGATAGGCTCCGGCCCGAAACGACCATAGCTGGAATGGACAATCCCGCGCGTACACGTCACGAAGACGAAAGAAATTTTGGAGCAAGCATGATTCGGCTTTTTGCGTTGGCGTTCGCGACCCTTTCCGTCACGGTGATCGGCGGCTGCGAAACCCATAAAACGGGCGCCGTCCCCACGGGCAAGCTAGCCGGCATCCCCCTCGGCGAATTCGGGAGCATCCGAGACTGGCGCGGGGATGGGGCCAAGGGCGTCTATATCGAATCCGATAAGCGCGAATGGTACTACGCGACCTTCCAGGAGCCGTGCGTGAACCTGCCCTCCGTCGTGCATATCGAAATCCGCACCGCCCCCCCTTTCCCGATCGATCATTTCGATGCGATCCAGATGCTGGGCGAAGTCTGCTTCTTCAAAACCTTCGACAACTCCCCCGGCCCACCCAGCAGCGGCTGAATTCGGATAAGCCGGCGCTTCGACGGAAAGGCGTTTCAAACGCCAAGGCTCAAACGCTCCAAGATGAAAAGAACTCAACGCGGAGAGCGCCGAGAAACGCGAAGCGCGCCGAGAAACCATGATTTCTCAGCGTTCTCCGCGCTTCTCCGCGTTCTCCGCGTTCTCCGCGATAAACGGCTTTCCTTGGCGTCTTCGTGGCTTGGCGTTTCAATCCGAACGGCGACAATCCCAGCAATCGCGAATCCAGCCGACCGCAACCAGCCCTAAGGCGGTCCATCCGTCACCCGCCGGTGGGGTGGCGGTTTGTAAGTGCCCGGCGCGGCGTTCTTGCGAACCCAGGCGCTGGTCCAGGAGTCGCGCGGCTCGCGCGCCATCGCCTCCAGGCAGGCCTCGAAATTGGGCCTCGGCACTTCGTAGATCATGCGGGTGATCCGCGTATGGGGCGATGCCTTGGCCGCCTCCGCCCCCATCCCGCCGGCCTCGAGGTCCAGACCCGCCGCCTTATCGATCCGGGTGATCTGCTCGCCGAACGCCGCGTCGGCCTCCTTAAGCAGTTCCTCCTTTTCCCAGTCCCGGTCCGGCCTGTCCTTCAAATCGTTGCGATAGCCGCGCGTACTGCCGGTGCGCAGCCGCTCGCGGCCCTCGCCCCCGCCGCCCCGGCGATCCGAACCGTCGTGCCGGGAGCCGCCCTCGCCG
>CAJCJC010000140.1 GCA_903970575.1 Alphaproteobacteria bacterium | reverse complement strand
TCCTCCGGCCCATGCATCTTTGGCTTCACAATATAAATCGATCCGGCCCGGCTGTTACGAAACTGGCCGAGCCCTTTCAGATCGTGGATCGCGATCAGGCTGGTCACCACGCCATCCAGTATGCCTTCGGGCGCCTCGCGGCCGTCTGGGAGCAGGATCGCCGGCGTCGTCATCAAATGGCCGACATTCCGGACGAACAACAGGCTGCGGCCCGGCAAGGTCAAAAACCCGCCATTCGGCGCGGCATAGATTCGATCGGGCTCCAGCGCCCGGGTGATCGTTCGGCCGCCCTTGTCGAAGCTGGCTTCAAGATCGCCCTTCATCAGGCCCAGCCAATTGGCGTAGGCCGCGACCTTATCCTCGGCGTCGACGGCGGCCACGGAATCCTCAAGGTCGACGATGGTCGACAGCGCCGCCTCCAGCACGATATCCGCCACGCCGGCCCGGTCATCACGGCCAATCGGGTGGGCGCGATCGACCACGATTTCGATATGCAGGCCATTATGAACCAGTAGGATGGCCGAGGGCGCGGCCGGATCGCCGCGATAGCCCGCGAAGGCGGCTGGATCGGCCAGGGCGGGAACAAGGGCGCCGTCCCTCACGGCGTAACCGGTAACATCGGCATGCGCCCCGTCCGCGAGCGGGACGGCCGCGTCGAGGAACGCCTTGGCTCGCGCGATCACCAGCGCGCCCCGCGCCGGGTCATAGCCCTTTACCGGCGGACCATCTTGAGGAATGACATCCGTGCCGTAAAGCGCGTCATAGAGGCTGCCCCAGCGGGCGTTGGCGGCGTTCAGCAGGAAGCGGGCGTTCAGAATCGGCACCACAAGCTGCGGCCCCGCGATCAGCGCGACCTCGTCGTCCACCCGCTCCGGGGCGATGGTGAAGGGTTCGGGCTCATCGACCAGATAGAAGATCTCTCGCAGGAAAAGCTGGTAAGCCGCGAGGTCGATCGGCTGCCCGGCGCGCGCCTCGTGCCAAGCATCGATCCTGGCCTGGATATCGTCGCGCTTGGCAAGCAAAATCCTGTTTTCCGGCGCGAACCATGCATAGAGATCGGCCAGGCCCTTCCAGAACGCGGCGGGTTCCAGACCCGTCCCGGGGATGGCGTCTTCCTCCAAAAAGCGGACCAGCTTCGCGGCGACTTTCAAGCCCGCCTTGTCGATCATGTCGCTCACCGGGGTCAGCCCTGGGCCGTAAGGCCGGCGGCGGCGATGCCGGCCAGCGCGCATGCTTCATCATTGTCGGATGTATCGCCCGTCACCCCGACCGCGCCAATCGGGAGCCCATCGTCACCGAGGACGATCACGCCGCCCGCGGCCGGGATGACGCCATGCGGCGCGATCGGGCCCAGCGAGGCGACAAAGCTGGGCCGTTCGGCCGCCATGTCGCCGATCTTGCGTGAGGACACCCCGAGCGCGAGCGCGCCCGACGCCTTGCCCATCGCGATCTCCGGCCTGAGGGTCGACGCGCCATTGGCCCGCTGAAACGCGATCAAATGGCCACCCGCGTCCAGCACGGCGACGCTGAGCGGCTTCAGCCCCAGCTCGATCCCTTTGGCGAAGGCGACTTCGATAATGACCTTGGCGTGTTCGAGCGTAAGACGCGTCATAAGGGCTCCAGGGAAAGGATCAAACCAGCCTCCAAGGCCAAGCCGCCAGGGATGCCAAAAATTACTTTATCTTCGGGCCGGGCCTGCTACCAGTCGTTATAGCCGGCGAAAGACATTTGCGCGGACATATGATCGGCCTTTACGTCAATAAATGCACGGGTCGCCACGCCTTCACGCGTTGACAAGCCGCGTCCCGTTTGCGTCTTTGCGTGCGACGTCATTTCCGTCCGCGTCGGAGAGCCACCATGCGCCATCGCCTCGATCACATGCTTCTGGCCGTCACGGTCGCCTGCATGGCCGCCACAGCCGCGCCGCGTCAGGCGCGGGCCTGGGGCGAGGAAGGCCACAAGATCGTCGCCCTGATCGCCGATAACTACCTAACGCCCAGCGCGAAGGCGCGGGTGGACGCGATGTTGGCGTCGGATACCGATAATTTGACGGCGCACGACATCGCCAGCGAGGCGGTTTGGGCCGACAAGTACCGGGATTCGGACCGTGACACGACCAAGGAACGCTATAACCAGACGAACAAATGGCATTTCGTCGATACGGAGCTGGATCATCCCGATCTGGACGCCGCCTGTTATGGCCATCCCAAAACCGCTCCCGGCGCGCCTGTTAGCGCCGGGCCGGCGGATGATTGCGTCGTCGACAAGATCGACGCCTTCGCGCGGGAGTTGGCCGCCAAGGACACACCCTCCGGCGAACGTTTGCTGGCGCTGAAATTCCTGCTGCATTTCGTGGGCGACCTGCATCAGCCGCTTCACGCAAGCGGCAATCACGATCTGGGCGGCAACAAGGTGCAGGTGACAGAGGACGGCGCGAAGCCAGGCAATCTGCATCATTTCTGGGATACGGAATTCGTGCGGCAGCTCGGCCCCGACCCGCGCCAGGTCGCGGATAATCTAATCGCGGATACAAGCCCGGCGGAACTGCGCAACTGGTCGATGGGAACGCCCACGGACTGGGCGCGCGAAGCCTTCGGCCTTGCCCGAGATCACGCCTATGGCGAACTCGGAGCGCCCAACGCGCAGGGCGCCTACGCGCTCGGCGAGATGACGTATGGAATTAACGCCGAAGCCGCGGTCGAGCTTCAACTGAGCCGCGCGGGCGTGCGGCTGGCGGTGGTGCTGAACCGCGCGCTGGGGACGCGAAAACTGCCGATGCCGAGAGCGCACAGATAACGGGGGATTGTCCTCACCCTTATTCCGGCGCGGCGCAGCGTATCGTAACGCCGATCTCGCGATGGAGGAACAAAGTTCGGCCGAATAACGGCAGACCCGCGTAAATCCGCAGCCTGACCGTATCGACATCCATGACTGAAATGACGGCCGAGTAAGTCTTGCCGCTATCCGGATTATAGATCCAGCCATTCTCCCAGCCGCCATCCGCCCGTTTGGAGGGCGTGAATCCGCCAATCAGTTTCATCCCGCAAAGCGGGTCCTCTCGCCGGGCCGGATCGGGATTGAGCGTATCCCGCGACACATAATCGGGAGCGTGCGGATGATCGATCCGGAAGCCCACAAGGTAACCGCACAGCGCCTCCCCGCAGGGCTTGGTCTCGACGATCCAACCCTG
>CAJCJC010000139.1 GCA_903970575.1 Alphaproteobacteria bacterium | reverse complement strand
GCTTGACGCGGCGACCGGAAAAGAAATCTGGCGGTATGACCCGGCTCCCCCACGCGAGGTCGAGGCGGGGGATTGCTGTAAAGCCGCCAACCGCGGCGTCGCCTATTGGAACGGCAAGGTTTATGTCGGCGCGCTCGATGGTCGGCTGATCGCCCTCGATGCCGGAACCGGCAAGCCTGTCTGGCAAACCATGACCGTCGACCGGGACTGGCCATATGTGATCAACGGCGCGCCGCGTGTGGTGAAGGGGAAAGTCATTATCGGCAATTCCGGCGGCGATATTGGCGTTCGCGGCTTTATCTCGGCGTATGACGCCAAGACCGGCAAGCAGATCTGGCGCTTCTATACCGTGCCCGGCGACCCGGCGAAGGGTTTCGAGAACGACGCCATGCGGATGGCCGCGAAAACCTGGACGGGCGAGTGGTGGAAGTTCGGCGGCGGCGGAACCGTTTGGGAATCCATCGTCTACGATCCCGAAATCGACCTGCTCTATTTTGGAACCGGCAACGGCACGCCCTGGAACGAGCACATCCGCTCGCCAGGCGGCGGCGATAATCTGTTCACCGCGTCCATCGTCGCGCTCAGGCCGGATACCGGCCAGTATGTCTGGCATTATCAGGTCGTGCCGGGCGAGATGTGGGATTACGACGCGACCATGCCGTTGATGCTGGCCGACCTCACCATCGACGGCAAGCCGCGAAAGGTGCTGATGCAGGCGCCCAAGGATGGGTTCTTCTATGTCCTGGACCGCGAGACCGGAAAGCTGATCTCGGCGGAAAAGCACGTTCCCACGAACTGGGCCAGCGCCATCGATATCGCCACTGGCCGGCCGGTTGAAAATCCGGCGGCCCGCTATCCAGACGGGAAACTGGTCCGGGTGCAGCCGGGGAGCTTTGGCGGCCACGGATGGTATCCGATGGCTTTTAGCCCGCGCACGGGCCTGGTTTATCTTGGCTCGACCGTGAACTCCCAGACCTATGGCGATGACCCGGCCGACTACACATTCCAGCGTGGGTACGTGAACACCGGCGCTTGTTCCGCCTGCAAAGGCGAGGTATCCAACCCTATTCTGCCGGTGGAAAAGAAATCGTCCTCACTGCTGGCATGGGACCCGGTTCATCAAAAGCAGGTCTGGCGCGTTCCGCACGAAGCGGCGGACGGCGGCGTTTTGGCCACCGCCGGCGATCTGGTGTTTCAGGGCGGTGCGGACGGCAATTTCGCCGCCTATAATGCAATGACGGGCGAGAGGGTTTGGTCGGCGCCCTTGCAAAACGTCGCGATCACCGGGCCTATTTCCTACAGCGCCGGTGGCGAGCAATATGTCGCGATCACGGTTGGCAGGGGATTCTCGAGTCTGCTGACCGAAGGCCCGATTCCTTATCCCGCCTTGTTGCCCAATACCAATCGCGTGGTTGTCTTCAAGCAGAACGCCCAGGGCGTTCTGCCGAAAATCGCGTATACGCCGCAGCCGCTGCCGCCCGCGCCGCCGCAGCCGGCGGACGACAAGACGATCGCTGAAGGTGGTCATCTGTTCAATCGCTATTGCTTCGTTTGCCACGGGGTCGATGCGGAAAGCGATTTCATTCACCCGGATCTGCGGTTTTCCAATATCCTAGGAAATGCGGCGGCTTGGGCTTCCGTCGTCGAAGACGGCGAGCGCAAGAGCGCCGGGATGATTGCCTTTCATGACGTGCTCTCGCGTGACGAGGTGGAGGCTATCCGGGACTTTGTGATCAGTCGCTCGGAATTGGCCAAGCGCGTCGTCCCGCTACCCCGCGCCGAGGCCGCGCCATCTCAATGAGACCCGCCATGAATTCCGCCATCCCGTCGGCGCCCAATGTGGAGACAGAAAATGGATGATATTCCCCGTCGCGATTTCCTGGGATATTCAAGGGTGGCCGCGATTTCGCTGATCGGTCCCGTCGGTTATGGATTCGATGTTGAAGCGGCGCCGCAGGATGAAAGGCCAGCTATGACGATGCAAACCTCCACCGAAACCAACAAGCGGCTCGCGCGCGAATATTATCTGGTCCTGGACAAGGACGGTCCGGACGCGGGGGGCGATTATGTCGCGCCGAATTTCCAATATTACGGCGCGAACCATACCGGCTTTGACGGCCTGACGCCCGATGAGCGCGGCCGGGCCTTTTACAGGGCGTTTCCCGATTTCACCCATGTCATTCTGGAGCAGATCGCCGAGGGCGACATCGTTGTCGAACGCATCCGTTATTTCGCGACCCACATGGATACCTTCATGGGCATCCCGGGAACCGGTCGCAAGATCACCTTTACCGGCATCGATTGGGTCCGGTTCGAGAATGGCAAGGCTGTCGAACGCTGGGGCGTGGCGGACGAACTCGATCTGCGTCGGCAATTGCTGGGCTTGCCCGATCCGCATTTGACGCAAACCAATAAGGCGCTCGCGCGGGAATATTATGAGGTCATCGATCAGTACGGGCCGATGTCAGGCGGCGCCTTTTCAGCTCCGCATTCCCATTATTACGGGGCCAACCATACCGGATTCGTGGACACCTATCCTGGCAGTCGCGGCGTCGCGTTCTATACGGCGTTTCCCGATTTCACGCATGTCATCCTGGAACAGGTCGCAGAGGGCGATTACGTCGTGGAGCGCATTCGCTATTACGCGACGCATAAGGGGCCGTTCATGAACATCCCCGCGACCGGCCGCCGGATTACATTCACCGGCATCGACTGGGTCCGTTTTGTGGATGGCAGGTCGGTCGAACGTTGGGGCGTGGCCGACGAGCTCGACGTTCGGCGGCAATTGCTGGGCGAGCCGGACCCCAGGCCGGCCGGCGGTAACGGGACCCTATAGGGATCAGGCGACCAATTGGCCGCCATCCACAGCCAGCAATGCGCCGGTGATGAAATCGCTCGCCGGGTCGCATAGGAATGAGACTGCGCGGGTTACGTCCTCTGGCACGCCCAGGCGTCCGATCGGATGTTGTTTCAGCAGCATGTCGACGAGTTGGTCCTTTTCGAGGCCGGGCCGCAGATTGCCCCACATCATGTCGGTTTCGATGGCGCCGGGCAGCAGCGCGTTGACGCGCACCTTGAATTTGGCGCCGGCCTTGGCCGCAACCCGCGTCAGCGCCAGCAGCGCGGCCTTGGAAACGCAATAGGCGGCGCCGTCGGTCAGCATGATATGCGCCAGCCCCGAAGACAGATTGATGATCGAGCCGCCGCCGGTCTCCTTCATCGCCAGTATGCCGTATTTGCACCCAAGGAAGGCGCCATCGAGATTGACGTTGAAATGGAAGCGCCACATGTCGAGCGACATTTCGGTAAACGGAATGCCTGGCTTGAACACCCCCGCGGCATTGACCAACGCATGCAGCTGGGCATTGGCGCCGGCGATCTTGGCCATGCCCTGGACCCAGGATTCTTCCTTCGTCACGTCAAGCACGATGAACGATGTCGCCCCGCCAAGGCTCGCCGCGGCGGCTTCGCCTTTCTCCTGGTTCAAATCCGCAAGAACGACCTTGGCGTCCTTTTCAAGAAAGCTGCGGGCGATATCCATGCCGATTCCGCCCGTTCCGCCCGTGATCAAGACGGTTTTTCCTGCAAGGCTCATGTCGACCCCTTATGATACAAATGTCGCATGGACGAGGAGGGGGTTATAGGAGCCTTCCTTTGCGCCCTGAAGCGGTCACGGCATGGTAACCATTATTCGGTGAGTTGGGAGTGACGGTATTGACTGCTCGGGGATTATCCATGCGTCAGGCGGCGGCGTACGCGACCGCTCAACTCGGCGGCGGCATCTTTTTTCAGGTCGCCGCGCTTCTCATGATGCCGTTCATGACGAATACGCTGGCGATTCCGGCCGCCCTGGCCGGTCTTGCCGTTTTCATTCCCAAGCTTTGGGTGATGATCTGCGACCCGCTGATGGGAACATGGTCCGATCGGGTGACTAGCGTCCGGCGTGGTCGCCGGCCCTTCGTGCTCTGGGGCGGTCTCGGTACGGCCGCCGGCATCGTCGCGGTCTTCGTGGTCCCGGGCATCGCCTCGCCGACCTTGCTGGCGATCTATATCACCTTGGCCTATGCCCTGGGCAGCACCGCCTATTCCGCCTTTTCAGTCCCTTATCTAACGATGGGGTCGGAAATCACGAGCGTATCGCATGAGCGGACGACCGTCATGGCCTGGCGTCAGGCCTTTAATTACGGTGCCATCATGCTCGCCAATACCGCTCCTTTGCTGGTCGAGAGGCTGGGGGGCGGCCGGACCGGATATGCGGACATGGCGCTGATTCTGGCGCCGATTTGCGCCCTCGCCATCGTTATAAGCTGGTGGGGCGTTCGTGGCGTCGGGTCCCGCCCGGCCGTAAGCCGAAGCGACGTCAACTTGCTGGCCCGAATTCGCGCAGCCTTCGGTAATCGCGCGTTCAGCCAGTTATTTCGAAGCTATTGTCTTCAATTCATCGCGATCGGCGCCGCTGGGGCCGCCTTCGCTTATTACGTCGTCTATCACGTGGGGGGCGATTTCGTGATCCTGACAAAGCTTGCCTCCGTCATGATCGTTGGCGGCATCCTGGCTCAGTTCGGCTGGGTGCGGGTCGCCAGGCGTTTCGGTAAGCTTTTGGCCTATCGATTCTGCGTGTTCGGCATGGCGGTGACGCAAGTTGTCTATCTGACTCTTGGTCGAGGCGACATCGCCGCCGCCTTCGTCATCAATTTCTTCGTCGGCGCCTTCGCGAGCAGCCTTCTCGTCATGGCCTGGTCCATGCTGATGGATGTCATCGTGCGCGACGAGGAGGAAAGCGGGCTGCAGCGTGGCGGCGTCCTCTCCGGCATCTGGTCGGCCGGCGAAAAGGCGTCGGCCGCCATCGGCGCCCTCGCGACCGGCCTAATCCTCCAGCTTTTCGATTTCCAGGTCAGCACCGAGGGCTTCATCCCGCAATCGGCGACGGCGCATTTGGGCATTCGGCTGGTTATGGGCGTGGTCGCGCCCGGCATTCTGCTGTTGAGTTTGCTCTTCCTACGGAATTTCCCGATCGGAAAACCGCTCGAACTCAGGCAAGCGGCGGAATAGAGCTTGTTTGCCTCCGGGTCGAAACTGGGCGCAGCGCACTGAGAAGGCCGCGATTATGACATTTCTTGCCGACGAAACATCCGTTCCAACAATCGAATCTCCTCTCGTTTCAACCGCGGCCAAAGGCGATAGGGCGCCGTTCGCCCGCCTGTCGACGCTCGCGTTCACAACTTTCAGCGTCGGCATGATCGGCGACCGCATTTTTCGCGATGCACCGGCCCTGCTGCTTCTGCTTTTCATGACGGACTATCTGGCGATCCCGCCGGCGCTCGCCGGGACCGCTATCTTCATCCCCAAGCTATTGATCATGTTCATCGATCCGATGGTCGGAATGTTGTCCGACCGAATCCGGACCCGTTGGGGGCGGCGGCGCCCCTTGATGTTCGTCGGCGCCTTATTGGCTGGATCGAGCATCGTTCTCTTCTTCCATGTACCCCGTTTCGGCTCGCCTTTGGCTGAGTCAATCTATATGAGCGCCATCATTCTCCTAGGCTTTACCGGATATTCGCTTTATTCGGTCCCGTATCTCACCATGGCGTCGGAAATCGCCAGCGATGACGGCGAGCGCCGTAGGATCATGTCGTGGCGCGTGATGTTCATGGCGACAGGCTTGTCGATCAGCGCCTTCGCCGGCGCCTTCATCGAGGCGATCGGCGGCGGCATTCAAGGCTATGAGACGATGTCCTGGGTCTATGGGGGGATTTGCCTCGTCACGATGCTAACCACGGTCTTCGCGACCGGAGCCGTTCCCACGCCCGAGGCGGATAGCAGCCACATGTCGTTGCTGGCGCAGTTCAAGCTTGTCGGATCCAACCGGCGCTATCTCAGCGTCCTGCTGGTCGGTTTCACGCAAAAGCTTTGCGAGGGCGTCGGGTTTGGCTCCTTCGCCTATTTCTGCATCTACGTGGTCCGGCAATCGCTGGGCGGGATCGGTCTGGTCGTGCTGGCCAGCATGGCGGGGCAGGTCCT
>CAJCJC010000138.1 GCA_903970575.1 Alphaproteobacteria bacterium | reverse complement strand
GACGCGGGGAACGATCGTGCGGGCTTTCCTGATCGAGCATGGACTGCTGGGACTCATGGCCGCGATCATCGCCATCGCGCTGGGCTCCATCGCGGCCTGGGCGGTGGTCGTGCCGGTGATGGATTTGCATTGGCGTTTCAGCGTCCTGTCCGCCTTGGGGGTCGCGGCCGTCGCCGCGACCATTACGCTCGCCTTCGGCCTTGTCGGCACCTGGCGGGCGCTGGGTCAGCGCGCGGCCCCGTTGCTGCGGAATGAGTAGCGCGCGGAGCCGAAGACGCGTAGTATTTGAATTTCGCCGGGACCGCCCAATATAATGGTGGTGAAATCAACCGGGTTCTTTAAGGAGAAGCCCTTCAATGTCATACGACTTCAACAGCGGCTATAGAACGGCGCCGCGCGCCGTTGGGGCCGCCTTCGACGCGGGCCTGCGCAGCCATATGATGCAGGTCTATAACCACATGACGCTCGGTCTGGTGGTCACCGGCCTCATCGCCTATCTGGTCGGCCATTCCCCAGCCCTGCTGCAATCCATCTATGGCACGCCGCTGCGCTATCTCGTGATGCTGGCCCCGCTGGCCTTCGTCATGGTGATGTCATTCGGCGTCAACCGGCTTTCGCTGCCGGCGCTGACGGCGACTTTCTACGGGTATAGCGCGACGATGGGGCTATCGATCGCCTTCATCTTCATCGTCTATACTCATGCGCTGATCGGGCAGGTGTTCTTCGTGACCGCAGCGACCTTCCTGGCGATGAGCCTCTACGGCTACACCACCAAGTCGGACCTTACGCGCTGGGGTGCGTTCCTGATGATGGCGCTGTTCGGCATCATTATCGCCAGCCTGGTGCAGTTCTTCGTGCATTCTGCGGCGCTGAACTTTGCCGTTTCGGTCATCGGCGTTCTGGTCTTCACCGGCCTTACCGCCTATGACACGCAGCGGATCAAGGAAACCTATTCCGAATCCTGGGGCACGGTCGCGAACGGCAAGCTCGCCCTCATGGGCGCGCTTAGCCTCTATCTCGACTTCATCAACCTGTTCCTGATGCTCCTGCGCCTCATGGGCGGGGGCAACCGGCGGTAATTCGTCCGGGAAGGCTTTGCGATAACGATCAACCGCCCGGTGGCTAAGCCGGGCGGTTTTTTTCGAGGCGCGAAACCGTGATCGCGTCTATAGGAGGGCGCGATGGCCAGCGTAACGCTTGAACCGCATTTTGAACATTTCATCGACGATCAAATCGCCCATGGGCGATTTAAAAGCGCCAGCGAGGTTGTGGAAGCGGGGCTGAGACTGCTGGAAGGCCAAGAAGCGCGCTCGCAAGAGCATGTGAATTTCTTGAGCGCCGAGATCAACGCTGCGTGGGATGATCCTAGCCCAAGCAAATCCGCCGACGAGGTGTTCGGCGGCATTGAGGCGATCTATGCCGCTGGTTTAAGCGAATCCGGCAAAACCATTGGCTGAGCTGTTCTTCCGCCGCCGGGCGGAAACCGATCTCGCTAAACTTTACACATATATCGTCAAGCAGTCAGCAAGCCCCGAGATTGCCATCAATTACATTCGGAGCATTCGCAAGCGCTGCGATGCGATTCTCGCGTTCCCGCAAGCTGGCCATCGGCGTGATGATCTCCGCACAGGCGTTTATATTATCGGCTTCGAGCGTCGTGTCGTTATCGCATACACGATCTTGCCTTCGGGAGATGTCGAAATAGGCCGCATATTCTATGGTGGACGTGATTACGAAACTCTGCTGAGTAGCGACGCGAAGAGCCATGGAGGTAGCCCGAAATCGCGGTAGCACCACCCAATTTTCCGTCCCGGTCGCACTCAACCTCGCCGCGCGGCGAAAAACGCGCGCAGCATCCCGGCCGCCCTGCCTTCCTCGATGCCTCCATAGATCTCTGGACGGTGCAGGCAGGTGGGCTGCGCGAACCATTTAGGACCGTGCTCCACAGCGCCGCCCTTGGGATCGTAGGCGCCGAAATAGACGCGCCGGATTCGGGCGAGGCTGATCGCCGCGGCGCACATGGCGCAGGGCTCCAGCGTGACATATAGGTCGCAATCCGGGAGTCTGGGCTGTCCGCGCGAAGCGGCGGCGGCGCGGATCGCCAGAATTTCCGCGTGCGCGGTGGGGTCGCGGTCAGCCTCTGTCCGGTTGCCGGCGCGGCTGAGAACACGGCCCGTGGCGGCTTCGACGATGACCGCCCCGACAGGAACCTCGCCCATAAGCGCGGCCGCCTCCGCCTCGGCGAGAGCTTCCGACATGGGGGATAGAGCGTCTTCCATGACGGCGAACATAGCGCGCCGCGATGGCCAGACCTATTCGTTCTTTTCGTCGTCCTTTTGCGGCCCCCGAAACTCCGGGGCCAGCGGCGCGTAGTTCAGCAACGCGGCGAGCGCCACGCCGCCGATGGTGTTGCCGACCAGGGTGGGCGCCAGGAAATCCACCAGATAATCCCGCACCGAGGCGTGCCCCGAGAAGACGGCGAACGCCGCCTCGACCGAACCGGCGATGATATGCGGCAACGTTCCCAGCGCGACGACATAGGTCAGCAGCATGATGACGAACAGCCGCGCCGACCGCGCGCTGGGCAGCAGCCAGACCATGAGCGCGATCAGCCAGCCCGCGAACACCGCGCGCAGCATCTTGGGGCCAAATTCCCCCTCCAGGATTTCGGTCCCGAAGCCGACCATCGCCTGGTGAACCGCATCGGGGAAAATCCCGTTGGGAGAGATCACCGCCGCGAAAGCCGACGTGCCGACAAGGTTCGCGGCCAGCACCACGCCCCAGGTGCGCAGTAACGCCAACAATGTCTTGCGGTCGCGCAATACCAGAAACGGCAGAAGGCTGGTCAGCGTGCTTTCGGTGAAAAGCTGCTGCCGACCGAGGATCGTGATCACGAACCCCACGCTGTATCCGGGGCTCTCGACCAGATGCCGCCAGGGCTTGTCAGGCAGTCCGGCGTGCAGGAAGGACATGCTGAGGAGCGAGAACCCCATCGACAGACCAGCCGCCAGCCCGGACCAGACGAGCGCGCCGACGCTCCGCTTGAGCTCGACCTCGCCTTCCTGGCGGACCACCTCGTGAATGACCCTGGCATGAGGGGCCGATGCATCGGCCGCCTGCGCCAGTTCTTCCTTATCGAGACCTTCCGGCTTCGGGTCACCCTCCGCCTCGGGTTTAGCCTCAGCCTGGGGTTTTGCTTCGGTTGAGCCGGCCATAAATCAATTCACTAAAGTTACCGAGATCGGCGGCGCGTTGGGCCGTAGATTTAGATGCTTCCTTCATGACAACAGGGCAATAGGCGTCCGTCAGGGCATTGACGATCTGATCGTTCGTCGCCTTTGGATCGGCGCTTTTGACCTTACCGATTATGCCATCGATTCGATCCAGCAAAGGATGCGCCTCATCAGAAAGCGGGCCCGTCACATCAGGTTGCGTAACCGCCTGCTTCAGGGCGTCATCGCCGATAGGCTGGCACCCTTCAGGAAGGTTGAGCGCCATTTCAGTCGTCGTCTGCTTACGCAGGCTGGCGACCGTATTGGCATCGGCGTTTTGCGGCGCGCGATTACCCCAG
>CAJCJC010000137.1 GCA_903970575.1 Alphaproteobacteria bacterium | reverse complement strand
TTCGCCGCGATGTACCTGCTCGGCTTCTCGCTCGACAACCTCTCGCTGATGGCGCTCACGGTCGCCACCGGGTTCGTGGTCGACGACGCCATCGTCGTGCTGGAGAACATCGCGCGCCATATCGAGGACGGGATGGAACGGCGCGCGGCCGCGCTTCGGGGCGCGCGGGAGATCAGCTATACGATCATAACGATCACGATTTCCCTGGTGGCGGTGTTCCTGCCCATCCTGCTTATGGGCGGGATCATCGGCAGGCTGTTCCAGGAATTCGCCCTGACGCTGTCGCTCGCGATCCTGATTTCAATGGTCATTTCGCTGACTACGACGCCGATGATGTGCGCCCTGCTGTTGCGGCCAAAGCCGAAATCGAAAGACCCGAAAAAGCGCGAGTGGACGGACCGGCTGCGCGATTTCTACGCCCGAACGCTCGGTTGGGCGCTGGACCGCAGCCTGATCGTCGCGATGATTCTGATCGCGACGGTGGGCGTAACCGTCTTTCTCTATATCACGATACCAAAGGGATTTTTTCCGCAGGAAGATACCGGTCGGTTGACCGGCGCGATCCAGGCGGACCAGGCCATATCGTTCCAGGCGATGAGCAAGAAACTGGCGCAGACGATGGATATCGTTCAGCACGATCCGGGGGTCGAGACGGTCGTGGGTTTCACGGGCTCCGGCAGCGGCGGCGGCGGAAACGCCCAGACCAATACCGGCTCGGTCTTCGTGTCGCTGAAGGACGCATCGAAGCGAGATTCGCTGAATACGATTCTGACGCGGCTGCGCAAGAATCTCGGCGTGGTGACGGGCAGCCGCCTTTATCTCCAGCCGGTGCAGGATATTCGCGTCGGCGGCCGGCAAAGCAACGCGACCTATCAATACACGTTGCAGGGCGACACGACCCAGGAAGTCTATAGCTGGGCGCCAAAGCTGCTCGCCGAGCTGCAGAACGAACCGATCCTGACGGACGTCAATTCCGATCAACAACAGGGTGGGCTTGAAACCGACATCACCATCGACCGCAAGACCGCGTCTCGGCTGGGCCTCAATATGAGCCAGATCGACAATCTGCTCTATGACGCGTTCGGTCAAAGGCAGGTCGCCACGCTCTATGAAGCGCAAAATCAGTATCATGTGGTGATGGAGGCCGCGCCGAAATACTGGCAGGAGCCTTCGACGCTGAACATGATCTATATCAGCACCTCGGGCGGCAGCGCCTCGGGCACGCAGACCACGGCCCTCTCGCCGGGCACGATCAGCGCGGCGACCAAGACGACGGGCGGCGCCTCGGGTTCCGGGCCGATCAGCCTTAACGCCTGCGGCTCCAACACGGCCTCCAGCGGCGCCGGAACCGTCAGCGCCTCCACCTATCAAACCGCCTCGACATCCGCGCTCGCATCCTTGAACGCGAACTCGGCAACCGCGACGTCGGCGATTTTGACGAATTCGACCGGCGCGAGCGGGTCGTCGACCACGCCCGCCTTGCCGACCAAGACCCTCGCCAGCCAGACCATCGGCAACGCGACCGCCCCGTGCGTCAACCTCAACGCGGGCGGCGGGAGCGCGAGTTCGGGCACGTCGACCGCTTCGTCGCCGTCAAACTCCACCCCAAGCGCCAGTCCAACCGCGTCGACGTCGTCATCCGGATCGTCCAGCGCGGGCAATGCCGAGGCCGGCAGTTCCGCGGTCAACGCATCGCAGAACTCGCTGGGCAGCACTGGGCATTCATCGTCCTCTTCCGGCTCCGCCGTCAGCACGGCGTCGGAGACGATGATCCCGCTTTCCGCCATCGCCAAATTCGCCGGCGGCAATACCCCGCTCGGCGTCAACCATCAGAGCCAGTTCGTCGCCGCGACGATTTCCTTCAACCTCGCGCCCGGAAAATCGCTCAGCGACGCGGTCGCCGCGATCGCCGCCGCGAAACAACGCATCGGCATGCCGGATACGGTCAGGGGCATCTTCGCGGGCACGGCGCAGGCTTTCGAGTCCTCGCTCGAGAGTGAGCCGATCCTCGTCGCCGCGGCGTTGGTCGCGGTTTATATCGTTTTGGGCGTTTTGTACGAAAGCTATATCCATCCCATCACGATTCTCTCGACCTTGCCGTCCGCCGGCCTGGGCGCGCTGCTAGCGTTGCTGCTGTTTCATCTCGAGTTCACGATCATCTCGTTGATCGGCGTGATCTTGCTAATCGGCATCGTAAAGAAGAACGCGATCCTGATGATCGATTTCGCGATCCACGCCCAGCGGGAACAAAAAATCACCGCCCGCGACGCGATCTATCAGGCGGCGCTGCTGCGCATGCGGCCGATCCTGATGACCACGATGGCGGCTATGTTCGGCGCCGTGCCGCTCGCCTTCGCCTTCGGCGTCGGCAGCGAGCTCCGCCAGCCGCTCGGCATATCCATCGTCGGCGGCTTGTTAGTCAGCCAGGTACTGACGCTCTATACGACTCCCGTCATCTATCTCTATCTCGACGGCCTCCGCCGCTGGATTTCGGGCTCGAAGGCATAGGCGGGCTGGCCCCGAGGTTGCGCTTCTTCGCTGAAAGCATTATAGCAGCCGGCTTCGAGTAGAAAGACGCGGCCATGAAGAAAGACATCCATCCCGACTATCACACGATCAACGTAACGTTGACGGACGGGACCACATTTCAGACACGCAGCACCTATGGCAAGGAGGGCGACACTATTCGCCTGGACGTCGATCCGCGCACCCATCCGGCCTGGACCGGCGGCGCCGGTCGTATTTTGGACACAGGCGGTCAGCTCGCGCGCTTCAACAAGCGCTTCCAGGGCTTCGGGATCAAAAAAGACAACGCCTAAACCCCTCTGGCGCCAACCAGAACAAAGCCGCCGACGCGAAATCGGCGGCTTTTTCTTTGCGCGTTTTTTTGCGGTCCGGGATCATTTTTGGGGTCTTGAACGTCGTTTGGCGCTGATTATCTGAGTTCTGTGACGATGCCCAATCGGGGTCGTCCGTAACCTGAACCGGCCTGACCTTCGGGTGGGCCATTGGTATCGCTTCAAGGAGGATAACCATGCGTACTTACGATCTATCGCCCCTGTTCCGTTCTTCGATCGGGTTTGACCGGCTAAGCCGGCTGATCGAGGCGTCCCAGGCCACCGAGGCGGTCGCCT
This sequence comes from Alphaproteobacteria bacterium, assembly GCA_903970575.1. Classification (GTDB taxonomy): domain Bacteria; phylum Pseudomonadota; class Alphaproteobacteria; order BOG-932; family Roseiterribacteraceae; genus BOG-932. Next base: position 4,247 of record CAJCJC010000137.1, on the reverse strand, counting down.
ACCCGCCCTATAACATCGAAAAGCTCGGTGAAAACGCCTATCGGCTGACCATGGCGGTCGCCGGTTTCGGTGAGGGCGACATCGACCTCATCGTTCAGGACAATGCGTTGACCGTTCGCGGCAAGGCCAAGCCCGAACCGGAGACGGCGCAATTCCTGCATCGCGGCATCGCTGGCCGCGCTTTCGAGCGCCTGTTCCAGCTTGCCGACCATGTGGAGGTCGAGGGCGCCAGGCTTGAGAACGGCCTGCTCCATGTCGAGCTGGTCCGCCGCATTCCCGAGCAGCTGAAGCCCCGCAAGATCGAGATCGCGACCGGCAAGCCGTCGGCCACGATCGAGCATAAGCAAGCGGCTTAAGGGTTTCCTTATCGCAACGAAGCGGCGCCCATCCGGGCGCCGCTTTTTTGTGGCCGCGTTCGCGTCATTCCGGCGTTTTGAACAGAGCCGCCATGGCGCGCCTATGCGCTTGCTTGGCCTGGATCGCGGCTTCGACCCGGTCGATCTCCGCCTTAAGGTCGGCGACATAGGCGTTCAGCTCGTCCACCGACATCGAATCGAGCGGCTTGGGCTTTTTGGGCCGGTTGCGCGGCTCAAGATCGTCATCCGTCAGCATCATGCCTCCGAAAATTCCGTGATGCCGGAGCGAAGCAGCGCGCGCGCCTCTTCGCCGCCGGTCAGCACCCTATTCACCCGGCTTTCCACCCGCCAGCCCCGATCGGTGCGGACAAGTTCCCAGCGATTAGCCGACACCCGCCAGACCCTGAAATTATCCCCGTCGCGCTGATAAAGCCGGGAATAGGATATGGCCGTCGCTCGGTCGCCGTCGAGCACGATATATGGCATGCCGGAGACATGGCCGGCGCCCTCGGCGATAATTGCCTGATGATAGGCGCCACGCACCATTTCGGCGATCGCCGCGCGCCCTCTGGCCGCGCCTTCCGCGCCCTGCTTCACGGGCGCTCCTGGTTCCGCCGCGCCGCCGCCCCAGTCGTAAACGCCATCCTCGACCCATAGCGCGGCCGTCGCCTCGGCGTCGCCGCTATCGACCAACGGGCCATAGGCGCCGATTAATCGATATATCTCGATATGATCTTCAAGGGCGCGCGTGCGGATTTCCAGCGCCCGCAAACGATCTTCCAGGTCGCTCATCCGTTTATCATCCATCGGCGACGCTCCATTTGGGAGCATCCCTTCGCTTGCGGTTGTTGCATTCATCCCGGATGGTAAACCCCGATCGCGCCCACGCAAATTCGAAGTGACGATGCCCGCAATGATTCCCCCGATTCCTCTGACCATGACCGCCATCGAGATTTCCGAGCCCGGCGGCCCGGACATGCTGAAGCCGACGCGCCGCGATACCCCGAAACCGGGGTCGGGAGAAATTCTGATCCGGGTCGCGGCGGCGGGAATCAATCGCCCGGATCTGCTCCAGCGGCAGGGGAACTATCCGCCGCCGCCGGGGGCCAGCGACATTCCAGGGCTCGAAGTGGCCGGTTACGTCGCCGCTCTTGGCGACGACGTAACCGGGTGGCGCGTTGACGACGCCGTCTGCGCGCTGTTGGCCGGCGGCGGTTACGCCGAGTTCGCCCTCGCACCGGCGGAGCAATGCCTGCCGGTTCCCGACGGGCTTTCGATGATCGAGGCGGCGGCGCTCCCGGAGACGATCTTTACCTGCTGGACTAATCTGATCGATGGCGGCCATCTGAAATCCGGCGAGACCGTCCTCATTCACGGCGGATCGTCCGGCATCGGCACAACCGGGATACAGCTCGCGAAAGCGCTGGGCGCGATGGTGTTCGTCACGGCGGGATCGCCCGAGAAATGCGCCGCCTGTCTGACCCTGGGGGCGACCCTCGCGATCGATTATAAAGCCGAGGATTTCGTGAAGGCGGTAAAGGCGGCGACCGGCGGCCGCGGCGTCGATGTCGTGCTGGATATGGTCGGCGGCGATTATGTCAGGCGTAACATCGACGCGATGGCTCCCGGCGGCCGGCACGTCAGCATCGCGGTCCTGGGCGGGCCGGAGGCGACCATTCCGATCTTTAAGATTATGCAAAAACGCCTGATTCTGACCGGCTCAACCCTGCGCGCTCGGCCCGCGCGTGAGAAGGGAGCCATCGCCGCCGTGCTTCGCGCGACCGTTTGGCCGATGATCGCGGCCGGGGCGATCAAGCCGCTGATTCACGCTACCTTCCCGCTCGATCGCGCCGCCGACGCGCACCGGGCGCTCGAAGCGGGCGATCACATTGGTAAGTTGGTGCTGACCGTCAGCTAAGTCGCGTAAATCGGCAAAAAACGCTGGAAAAATCCACCGTGAACCGCCAGATGTCACATCAGATTGCCGGTGCGGAGTCGTTTGACTCAAGAGGGCGTGCAAAATGACGCGCGCCGCCACGGATCCGCAAAAAGAAAGATTCAGGAAAGATCATGACCAATCCGTTAATGCCAAAGGCAACCGCCGTCTGGCTGGTGGAAAATACCGGACTGACATTCGAGCAGATCGCGGAATTCTGTGGCTTGCACCGCCTGGAGGTGCAGGGCATCGCCGATGACGAGGTGGCGATCGGCATGGTCGGCCTCGACCCGGTGGCCGGGGGCCAGTTGACCCAGGAAGAGATCGCGCGGTGCGAGCAAAACCCCGACGCGCGGCTTTCGCTGGTGGTGAAGGATCTGCCCTCTCCGAGTAAGCGCGGCAAGGGGCCTCGCTATACCCCGGTCACCAAGCGTGGCGATAAGCCTGACGCCATCGCCTGGGTTCTAAAAAGCGCGCCTAATCTTTCCGATACGCAAATTGGCAAGTTGATCGGCACAACCAAGACGACGATCCTGGCCGTGCGCACCCGCACGCATGAATCGAGCGCGACGATTAAGCCGCGCAGCCCGGTTATGCTCGGCCTGTGCACTCAGGCCGAACTTGACGAAGCGATGGCGCGCGCGCGCAAGCGGACTGGCAAGCCCGACCCGGAACCAGCGGTCTTCGAGGGTGATTCCGCCTGACCGAAGTTACGGGCAAGAATCTGGCCCTACAAATTATAAGCTCAGTGCAGGCTCAGCCGGGCGATTTCTTCCTTCAGCCGCAGCTTTTCGACTTTCATTTTCTTGATCATCTGGGAATCCGGCGCGGGCCGGTGCTGTTCGTGATCGAGCACGCGCTCGAGATCGGCGTGTTTGGAGCGCAATGTAACAACGCGGGACTCAATCGACATGAGGCGCCTCATCGGTTGATGACAACAAGCCGGAAACCGGCTCTCCACCATTAAGGTTATCATTGAGAGGGCCGCGCGATAGTCTTGAATTTGATTTTTTCGTCACCAACCCGGCCAAGCCGCATGCTTCGTCAACGCAAGACCGGCGTTCGTTCCTTCTGATAATCGATCCCCAGATTGGCCATTTCCTCCCACGGACGCTCCTCGAATATTCGGGGGTGGATCGCCTCGAAGCCGATCCGGGAGTCCTTCGGCACGCCATCGAGAGACGCAAGCTTGCGTCCGTTGGCATGCCACAGCATGCGTCCGGGCGTTTGCCCCATCAGCATCCAGGGCCACCACACCATGAACGCCTCATAGTGGAACGCGCATTTGGCCGTGGCGACGCGCGGGTCCGCGACCTCGTCATAGTTGCCGATCATCGTGGCGAATGATCCGACTCTTTCCCGCGTATTGGCCTCCAATGGCCATTTGTCGAGCGGCAACGGATAGGGCGTATCGATGTAATAATTGATCGATACCGAAAGCTGGTCCTCCACCCGCGTCCATGGCGGCGCGAAGGGCGGCGCATCCTTTCCGGGCGGCGGCATGGCCGCGAGATAGGGGCCTTGTTCGCTGTAGAAGGCCTCATGCGGGCCCTCCCGATAGTGAAAGGGCTCCACGTCCCGGCCGTTCAAGGGATTGTGCATGCGCAACAGGGGCGTGTGATCGCCGATCGGGTGGAAATAATTTGCCTCGAACATCTCCATCTTGAACCGGCCATCGCCTGTCGGATAGACGTCGCGGCGGATCAGCGTGTCCGTCGCGCAGAACGGAATGACGGGGCCGCCGACCAGCGCCGCCTCCATGATCCCGGTGTACCAATACCAGATGCGCGCTTTCTCGACGCTGGTATGCAGCTTCATGAAGGCGTGAAGGTTGCCCTTGGGCGTGACCAGGTCCAGGGCCGGCGCCGCCGCGCGCGCTGCGCCGCCCGACGACGCGACGCTCCCGGCCGCCACGCTTGCCAGTTGCGTACCCGCCAACTGGGTAAATGACCGCC
>CAJCJC010000136.1 GCA_903970575.1 Alphaproteobacteria bacterium | reverse complement strand
GTCGCCCGCATGCCCGGGCCAAGAACCGCCGCGAGAAAACCGCGCTCACCGGGCTTGATGACGCGGCTGTCGCCGATGGGCTCGCCCTTGGCGATATGTAAACGGACGACGGCGCCGGCAAGAGATTGCGAATCGTCCTTTCCCTTGACGAGATAGGCGTCGTTGATCTGTTCGTCGGGCCACGCCTGCCACCGCAGATCGTCCTGGTGCAGCAGCAATCCGGACGGGAGGTCCTTGGCCGCGACCAGCACATATGTTTTGGGGACGGCCTGCTCCTGGGCCTGGGCGGTCACGTTCGCGCCGGAATGACCGCCACGGGAGACGATGACCGTGATCGCTGCGAGAATAATGGCCAGAATTGCGAAAATAAGAGCGCGCGACCGCATGATTATGCTCTTTCTCGGATCAGCCGATGAGCAACTTCATGCCGGCGTATCCGGCTCCTGCGGCGATGGCTATGCCGTAGGGCACCTTTGGCGCGGCGGCATCGGCGGTGCGCCGCCGAAAATAATGGATGGCGATGGCGGCGACCGATAATGCGCCGCCGACCAGCGCCATAATGATAAGTTGAGACGCAACCAATGTGGCGCCGGCCCAAAGCATCGTGGCGCTTAGTAACTTTACGTCCCCGCCGCCGACCAATCCGCGCGCGAACAACACAAATCCGACCGCGAAACCGGCCGCGGCGACGAGAAGAGCGCTTATCCAATCGACCGGCGTGGGGCTCGCCCAGACATGAATCGGAAAAAGCGCCAAAAGACCGATGCTGATCAAATTAGGAATACGATAGGACGCGGCATCGCTCATCGCCGCGAACAGGATCAGCGCGAAGAAACAGAAAAAGACGAACTGATTCACGAAATCTTGGATCGACATAAGCGCGACCTTACTGTTTTAAGAATTCCCGTGGTTCCGCCCGCTAGATGGAAAGCGGAAGGCGGATGAGTGAACCCATCCGCCCCCCAAGCCTTCTTAACCCTTCGCCTTTCGACAACGCCGCCGTCCGAGACGAACTTAGACGCTGGTCGAAATCTTCAAGAACACGACATCCACCGCCGAGCCGAGAATATGGAGGATGGCAACCAGGGACATCCCTACCAAAGTGGCGATCATTCCATATTCGATGGCCGTCGCGCCGCGTGTATCGTCCCGAAGTAAATGAAGCTTAGGGAACCGTTTCATATCAGAGGCTACCCGCTACTGTGGTGAACAGCCCTGACAGACCACCTTGCAGGGTTCCAAGAGCTGCGACGATGCCGAGCGCGACCAGGGCGGCGATAAGGCCGTACTCGATCGCGGTGGCGCCCTTTTCGTCCTTCGTAAGGGCGCGAAGGTTTTTGGCGTTCATGATTAGAGGCTGCCGGCGACTTTGGTGAACAGCCCCGACAGGCCGCTCTGCAGGGTTCCAAGAGCCGCGACGATGCCGAGCGCGACCAAGGCCGCGATCAGGCCGTACTCGATGGCGGTGGCGCCGTTTTCGTCATTCGCAAATTTCTTCAGCATGCTCATTTTAGGTTCTCTCTCATAAGGGGTTGGGTTAGTCGCGTTACCGCGCGTGCTTGACCCTCACAGATAAACATGCGCGTTGTTAAAATGACGTTAGCGATGATTCGCTGGCGATTTGCGCCGGCTCCATCGCCGCGTGATAATTATAATCTGTTGATATTAAACGGATTTATATAAGGCGCGCCGGACGCAAAGGCCGATCAGGACCAAGGTTGCGCATGCGGCCACGGGCAGATTCCAAGCCGTTCCGAAACTGCGCGTAAACATCGGCGCAAGAAAAATCAGCAGCAGCAAGGTCTTTTCCCAGGCGAGAAATCCGCTCTTCCGAGCGTCGCGCACCAGCCAACACATCGCGATCCCGACCACGGTCAGGTCGTAGAACAGCGCCAGAGGCGCGGCGGCGACGGTCGCGGCCGCCAGCGTCGCGGCCCGCGCCGGCAAGGACGTGTCGCGCCGCCACACGAAGGCGACCAACCCGGCCATGCTGACCGTGACGATCGCCTGAACCGCATAAGCCGCCGCCGGACCGGCGCCGATCAGGCGCAGCGCGCCGAAAATATTGGCCATCGCCGCGACATCCACCGTGCCCGATTCATACGCGGTGTGAGAGCCGGCTAATGCATCCAGGAAGGCCGCCCAAGTATTCCAGCCGAACAGCGCGATCGATGCGAGAACGAGCCCGGCGACGGTCGCCGCCGCCGCCGCCACCGCCCGCCATCTGCCGCCGGCGATCAACGCAAAGGGAATAAGAACGCCGAATTGCGGCTTGTAGCAGATCGCGCCGAACAGCACGCCCGCCAGCGCGGGACGCGCATCGATCAGCAAGGTCGCGCCCCCGAACAGGGCCGCCGTCAGCAGGCCATTTTGGCCGACCCCGATATTGATGAGGATCGCCGGATAGGCCAGCACTGGAATGAGTATCCGCCAGGATTTTTCGCGCAATATGGTCTTTGCGACGATCAGGCCGCCCGCCAGGGTAACCCCCTCGAACGCCAGGAAAGCCGGGAGATAGGGCAGGCGCGCGACCAGCGCGCACAGCAGGACGAATATCGGCGGATAAAAGAAATGCACGTATTCGATGCCGGGCTCCGTCACGTTTTGCTCGACAATGAAGTGCGTTGGTGGATCGTAGATCGCGGCGGGCGCTCCGGAATCCGCCTGAATGCCGGCTGCGTAGAAACTCGCGAAGTCGGTCGTACTGGGTTTTTCGAGAGGAACGACCCATCCATGCGTTCCGGCGACGAGGAACAGGAACGCTACCCATTCCAAAACCAAAAGGATCGCGGTGTACGCAAATACGCGTTCCCTGTTCAGACCGTCGCCGCGTCCAAGCGCGGCGAACAACCGGCGCCACGTTCCGTCCCGAGGGCCGATTGCTTCTGTCGGTTTCGAAGACAACTAAGCGGTCATACCGATTGGACCGGATAATTCATTGACCTTGCGAAGCCATTTCTTGCGATTGACCTCCGCCATGTCATAGGCCAGCTCAAGATGCGTGGCGATATCCATCTCGTTCGACGCCCTTGCGACATTCAGCGCCATTAATATCTTGTCCGAGAGGCGACGATTGAGTTCTGGGATGCACGATGCGTCTATTTCATAACCCACTTTCGGCGTAGCCCGAATAGCCATGCCCGTACCCTGAATTTTGCGGCGTAGCGAGTGAATAGCCACCCGTATCGACGCCGCCGCGGCGTCAGGTTCGAACGCGCCATAGACTCGCTGGATCAATACCGACATAGGGGTGGGGCGAGCGCGATTATTCAGAAGCACTTGCAGAATGTCCGCCTCATGGGGTGACAGGCGGATTACGTCTCCCCTAAACAATATTATGTTATGCGCATAGTCGAATTCAAAGCCATCATGGTGCGCGCTGTCGCTAAGAGGACCTTTATGACTTTTATCGACCTGATTCATGCATATTACCCATGAAATTTACATCAATTTATCATGCGAACCGGAGTGGCGCAATCGCAGCATCCTAAAAGCGCGGCGCCTGGTGCGCTGGGTCAGCCATGTAATATAACCCGGCATCCTCTCAGCGCCACTGCATTCTCGGCAATATCTTAATTTTTATATTGTAATTCCGTTCCCGGCGGTAGGGGAGGGCGAATAGAGCTATAGCCTTGGGGTTCTATATCGCGCGTGGCTTGGCTCGGCTTGTCGCGGTGGCCGCGATCGGATCGTCCGGCCAGGAATGCCTGGGATACCGACCCTTCAGTTCCTTGGCGACGTTCTTCCAGGACCCGCGCCAGAATCCGGGCAGGTCTCGCGTCACCTGGATCGGCCGGTGCGCCGGCGACAGTAAAACCAAAAGAAGGGGGAGTTTACCGCCCGCGATGCTCGGATGCCGATCAAGGCCGAAGAGTTCCTGCACCCGTATTTCCAGCGCGGGGCCGTTATCCGCGCCATAGTCGATCGGCGCGCGGGCCCCGGAAGGCGCGTCGAAATGGGAGGGCGCCATCCGCTCCAGTTCGGAGCGCTCGCGCCACGGCAGCATTGCGTCGAGCGCGGCTCCCAAATCCGCCTGCGTGATGGAGGCGAGCGTGAATCGCCCCGCGATAGCGGGCGCGAGCCATCTCGCCCCATCCCTGGACAGAGAAGCGTCGGACAAATCGGGCCAGGGCGCGCCGATCGAGCGGGCGAGGAAACTGGCGCGTGCGCGCAGCGCGATCTGCTCCTTCGACCAAGGCAGGCAATCCGCGCCGATCTCGGCGATTCCGGTCGCCAGGAGGGTGGCGGCTTGTTCCGCGTCGTCGACCATCCCCGGCTCGTCGGAAAGACGCAAGGCGCCGATGCGCCGCGTGTGACGGCAGCGGACGGCACGCGCGCCGGGATCGAACGCCAGTGTCGTTTCGGCGACGATCTCGCGCGCGAACAGCGCCTCGATCGTCTCTTTCTCGATCGCCGCGGCGGCCCGGATTCGGCTCGCGCCGGCGCTTCCCGTTATGTCGGTCACCACCAGGAAGGGCGCCGTGCTCAGGGTTTCGGAGTCATCCATGGTCGCTGCGCGACCGTTGGCCAGCCGGAAGCGGCCCCGAGCGCCCGCGGCTTGCGCGACGCGGTCGGGATAAGCGCGGGCGAGGTGGCGACCGATATCCGACACTTCGTCGTGTCTTGATGAAACGCCTTTGCCGGCCGCCAGGTTGGCCCATCGCCGCGCCAGCCCCCGCGTCTCGTCCGCGCGCCGCGATCTGTCCGTCCGCAGGGCGTCGAGCCGCGCTCGGAGATCGAGCGACGTTCCGCCAAGGCCGCGCTCGGTCAGCAACGCCGCGAGCAGCGCCGCCGCGCCAGCCTCGCCTTCGGGCGCGGCGCGCAGGATCATATGCGCGAGCCGGGGATGAAGCGGCAGCCGCGCCAGCGCCTTGCCCTCCACCGTGATCCTTCCCGCATCGTCCACCGCATCGAGGCCGCTCAGCAGCGTTACAGCCTCGTTCCAGGCCGGCTTTGGCGGTGGATCGAGGAACGCGAGCCGACCCGGATCGGAAACGCCCCAGGCGGCGAGGTCGAGCGCAAGGCTGGACAGATCGGCCTCCAATATCTCCGGCCGATCATAAGCGGCCAGCGCGGTCGTCTGTCCCTCGCTCCATAGCCGATAGCAGATTCCTGGTTCCGTCCGACCAGCGCGCCCGCGCCGCTGATCGGCCCCGGCGCGCGAGACCCGGATCGTTTCGAGCGTGGTCAAGCCTGTCGACGGTTCGAAGCGCGGCGCCCGGCGGTATCCGGAATCGATAACGATCCGGATCGTTTCGATGGTGAGCGACGTCTCGGCGATGGATGTCGCCAGAACGATTTTGCGCCGACCGGGCGCGGCGGGTCGGATCGCGCGATCCTGTTCCTCGGGCGAAAGCTGGCCATGGAGGGGCGCGATGTCGATATCTTTCGGCAGGCGTGCGGTGAGACGGTCGGCGGTCCGCGCGATCTCGGCCTGTCCCGGCAAGAAGACGAGCGCCGATCCGCTTTCCGCCCGCATCGCCTCCGCTACCGTCTGGGCGACCTGTTCCTCCAGTCGCAGCGACGGGTCGCGGTCGACATAACGAGTCTCGACTGGGAACGCGCGGCCCTGGCTTTCGATGACCGGTGCGTCTCGCAATATCCGCGCCACCCGCGCGCCGTCGATCGTGGCCGACATCACCACAAGCCGAAGATCTTCGTTGAGGGCGGTGGCGTCGATCGCCAGCGCCAGACCAAGATCGCTGTCGAGGCTGCGTTCGTGAAACTCGTCGAACAACACCGCGCCCACCCCCTCCAGCGCGGGGTCGTCCAAGATCATGCGGGTGAATACGCCCTCGGTCACGACCTCGATCCGCGTGCGCGCCGAAACCTTGGAGTCGAGGCGCACCCGGTAGCCGACCGTTCCGCCGACCTCTTCCCCAAGCATTGTCGCCATGCGCCGCGCCGCGGCTCGCGCGGCAAGCCTGCGGGGTTCGAGCAGGATGATTTTTCCGTCTCCGCGCCATCCCGCGTCCAGCAGCGCCAGCGGAGCCCGCGTCGTCTTACCCGCCCCGGGCGGCGCGACGAGTACCGCCGCCCGTCCCGCAGCGAGCGCCGCCAGCAGGGCGGGCAGGGCGTCGTCGATGGGAAGCGGGCTTACGGCCCTATCGCGGGGTTCCAACTGTCTCGGCGGCGGAGGTGGAGATGGTAGCGGTCGCGATATCCTTGCCGCAGGTCGAAGGGTCCGTCGAACAGCGCGAATCGGCGATCATGCGCGCGATGCGCGCCACATCCGCCGGATGCGCCGCGACCCATTTGTCCTGTGCTTCGTGAAACGCCGCGATGTCCGCCGCGAGGTTTTCCGGCGTCAGCACCACCCCGATATCGTCCGGGCCCTTGCCCATCATACGCTCGATCAGGATCGACCCCAGTTCCGGCCGGAAATGCACCGGCTCCCAGAACCATTGAAGCTCGTCGACATGGTTGCCCTCCGGCGGCAAGGTTTCGGTGGTGTAGCGGTTAAAGCCGTTGAAATCCCATAGGGTCACCTTGTCCTTATCATCCGCTTGGTTGGCTTCGGCCACCAGCTCCGTGACCCGCGTCTTCCAGGCGTCGAACCGGTCGGTTACGCCGGCCTGCCTCCGGATTTCCATCTGATCCGCATAATTGGGCAAAATCGCGACCACGACTTGCGCGCCATGATCGCGCGCCGCGTCGATCATGCTGAGCAGCGGTTCGATATCGAAATACGAAACCTTATCCCAGCGCAGATAAATCCCGACATAGCGCTCATCCTTGTCGGTCACCAGGGAATGGAAGCCCTCGGTTTTTGCCCAGACATTGAATTTCGCGGCGTGAAGATAGCCTTGCGGCGATTGATAGGTAATCGACGGGTCGCTTTGGGCCGCGATGGTCCGCAGGCTGTCCATGAACGCCCTGGTCGAGGCGACGGCGAACAGATAGTCCTCGAACCGCCCATGGGCGTAATCCGGATTGGGCGCGCCGCTCCGCGTGGCCTTCATGCGGTCGTCGAACTCCTCCTTCTTCGGCGTTTTATCGTCCAAAGCGGGATCCTCGAATCTAAGGCTATCCTCGAGAGTCAGGCAGATAACCACCAGCTTCGGGTGCGCGGCCGCAAGCCCATGCTGTTCGAAGCTCAACTGGGCGCGCGGCGAACTGCCGTCGATCGCCATGTTGAAGACGGGGCGACGATCCGCCGACCAGGCGGCGCTTGAGGGATCGAGCCCCACATCGGCGGGCGAACTGCCCATCACCAGAGTCGCGGGGTCCGTTCGGGTAATCAGATAGGGCTTGGTGACCCGGGGCCAGTCCACCGCCGCGACCTTATATCGGTTGAGACCATCGATGCGCGGCGATCCCACGATGCCGTAGGGATCGATGATAATGTTAACCCCCACGACGAATCCGAGGATAACGATCAGTCCGAGCAGCCAGGTCAGGATAAAGCGTTGCATAGGGTTAGGGGCGCCTTAGAACTGCCAATAGAGAAATTCCGTCACCTGGTTCAGCGCCAGAATGCCGAAGGCGGAAGCGGCCGCCGTGGCCAGCGCCCAGCCGAAGCTGGGCCGCCAACTGAACCGCCGCAGCAGGCGCCCGGATAGGCTGAAGGTTTCCTCCACATCGGCCGGCGCCGTGGACGGCAGCGCCGGTTCATATGCGCGCATGATCTGAAGGATATTCGGCAGGCCCAGCGCGATAAACAGCAGCACCACGCACCAGGCGGAAAGCTCCAAAAGATCTGTCACGCTTCCGGGAACGAATCTGACGCCGAGATGGCTCAGAAAAGCGCCGCCGCTGCCCAGCCGGCTCAGGAATGCCTCTGGCAGAGCCACCCCATGCAACCCGGCCATGCCGAGCACGAGGTTGCCGCCTGAAGACACGGTGCTCGCCCGGAAAAAGGCGTTGGCCACCATCACGCCCACGAGGGTGAGAACCAGCCCCAGCGGCCGCATGACGCGATGATAATTCGGCGTGTCGGCGAAGAGCTTGGTGCGATAGAGCCGCCATCCCTGATTGATGGCGAGGTAAAACCCATGCAGCGTCCCGAAGATCAGAAACTGGAATCCGGCCCCGTGCCACAGCCCGGCCAGGAACATCGTGGTCAAGGTCGGCAGGGCGATCAGGATCAGGAAGGATCGCGTTTTCGTCTTCACGCCCCTGATGCCCTTTTGCCCGCGCCCCATCCACCAGCGTTGCAGCGCGATCGCTTGCGGGTTGAACAGATAGGCGGTTAGGAACCGCGTTAGCGTCATATGCCAGCGGGACCAGAACTCGATAATGCCGACGGATTTCAGAGGCGAATAGAAGTTCATCGGCAGCTTGATGCCGACCATGCGCGCGAGGCCCAGCGCCATTTCGGAATAGCCCGAAAAGTCGAAATAGATTTGCAGCGTGAATCCGAGCGCCGCCCCCCAGGCATAGAGCAGCGAGGCCGGATGGCCGGCGGCGGCGTCGCTGTAAAGCGGGGCGATATGCCGAGCGATACCATCGGCGAGGATCGTCTTCTTGAACAGGCCGACCGCGAACAGCGTGATCCCGACCGCCATATTGGTCCAGTCGAACCGGTACTTCGCCTGCTCGAATTGCGGCATCATTTCGCGATGATGCACGATCGGCCCCGCGATCAGATGGGGGAAGAAGATCACGAACAGCAGAAAGTCGCGAAACCGGAAATTCGTGATCCGGCCGGCCGACACGTCGATCAGCAAGGTCAGTTGCTGAAACGTATAGAAGGATATGCCGAGCGGCAGGATAATGGTCGCGAGCACGAACTTGGTTCCGACCAGGTCGTTCACCGATCCCAGGAAGAAATTCGTGTATTTGTAATAGCCAAGCAGCGCGAGATCGACCGCGACCGCCGTGAGCAGAAGATATTTCCGGCGCCTGTCGTCCGCCTGCCGCACCATCAGGATCGCAATCGCGTAATTGAACAGGATCGAGCCGAGCAGCAGCGGCAGATAGAAGGCGTTCCAGCTGGCGTAGAAATAGAGCGACGCCCCGATCAGCCAGAGCTGCGCCATTCCCGGGCCGAGGAATCGCGCCAACAGAAAGCAGATCAGCAGAACGATCGGCAGAAACGCGAAAATGAACTGATAGGAATTGAAAAGCACTTGGCCCTCTCCGGAAACCGATCCGTCAGGCCTTGCCGGTTTTCTTCTCGACCAGCTTCATGATGTCGCCGACCGATTGCATTTCCTCGATATCCACGATGCTGAACTTGATCTTGTATTTGCTCTCCAGCGCGAAAACAAGATTCAGATGGTTCATCGAATCCCACAGCTCGTTGTCCTTGCGGGAGAAGGCGGGCGTGATCGCAAGCGCATCGTCGTCGAACAGATCGCGCATGATATCGGTGATCTCGCTCAGCAGCGCGGCGTCGGTTGGGGTGGACATGGGTTCGGTTTACTCCGCTGCTTCGGGATTTGGGACTTCGAGATAATGGCGCAACTCGACGGCGATGGCGGTCGGCATCGGCTTGAAATCGCCGAGCGAAAGCGACCACAGCGCGCCGCCGGCTGAATCGCCGGCAATATGAGTGAAACCAAGGCGCTGGTACAGGTCTCGCACCAGCCCGTTCTTGGGCGTGGGGATATATTCCCCGACTAGCGCCGTGAAGCCCCGCGCCGCCGCGATCCGGCAGAGCTGGTTGACGATTTCCTCCTCGACCTGGCGACCGAGCACGCGGCAGCTCATCAGCCATGTGTCGATTCGCAGCTTGGCGGGATCGACCGCGTCGGGCAGCGCGATCACCACGCCGATCAGGCCGTTATCGCCGAATCTGTCGATCAGACGCACCGAGAGGGTCACCGCCGAGGTCATGGCCGCGAAGTCCGCCATCCGCTCTTGCGTATATCGGCGGGTCGTCAGGTTGAACTGGTTGGATTTATTGGTCAGTTGGGTAATCCGGGGCAAATCGACGGTGGTGAACGGGGCCGCGATCATGCGCATGTCCAGCGATGCGAGGAACTGGCCGATATCGGCGCCGCTCTCCATCGATTGGGCGCGCGCGGCGGCGCCACGATATTGCTCGGCGCGGGCGCGGTCTTCCTCGGTGAAGACGATGGCCTCGAAATAACCGCCATCCGCCAGGCAGGCGACATAATGGGCCGGATCCTCCGGCGCCTCGGGCACCATCACCTCCGGCAGGGTCTGGCGGACGATGTCCCGTTCGGCCGGGTTGTCGTCGAAGAACACAAGACTATCGACGCCGATATTCAGTTGCCTTGCGATCTCTCGCAAATTGGACGGCTTATCGTTCCAGTTCGCGACGAACGCGGCGATGTCCTCGCGCTTCAAAATCATGTCGGGGTGCTCCAGGAACACCGCCTCGGCGACCGCATGGGTATTCTTCGAGCAAACGGCCAGGATCACGCCGCGCTGCGACAATGCCTTCGCGTAATGCTGTAGGGCCAGGAAAGCCTCGCCGGCGCCGCTGCCCTGGCCCAGCACGATTCCGTCCATTCCGTCATCGCCGATCACGCCGCCCCACAGCGTATTGTCGAGATCGAGGACGAGGCATTTGCCGGAAATTCCCCGCATCGCGCCCAGGAGACGGCCGACCAAGTCGCCATAGAAGACGGACGCGGACGGCGCGATCAGTTGCTTGGCGTGATGCCAGCGCACGGGATCGAACCAAAAATCGCGCCCCTGGGCGGCCGCCCACGCCGCGATGTCGAGCAGGATCACGCCCTCCGCCGCCGCCGCCTCGCGGAGGTCGCGGTTCAACCGATCGACGATTGCGCTGGGCGACCCGGGAACGGCCCCGTCAAGATTGCCGAAGATCGGATATTCCGTGGCGAGGAAGCTTTGCTGAATGACCGTGGCGCCGTGATTTTTGCGCGCCAAGCGCCAAAGCTCGACCAAGCCCAGAATGGCCGCCTTCACCGCCGCGTCGATGTCCGCGCGCGTCGCGGCCAAAGGCAGGGTATCGATAATGTCGGCCGGTCTCAGATTCAGCGAAATCACCTGCGGTTCGAACCGCTCAAGCGGGGCGCCCGGCGCCATCAGCTCTTGCCGGAACTGACCGAAGCCGCCGACAAAGGGCGTAATGCGGAGGCCCCGCCGCGCGCCCGCGACACGGATGGGGGAGACAAGATGCTCCGCGCTGGACGACCCCAGCAGCGCCAGGCGTATTTCCGGCCATATGTCCGGCGCGGCCTTGAACGCAGCTTCAGCCAAGCGGTCGACCTGAAGCGTCGCGAGATAGTCCAGGCGATGCGTCGCGATCAGGCGCAAATCCTTGAATGCCTGAGCGGGATCGGTTTGGAGCGCGGCCTGAGCGGAGCGTATCGCCGCCCTAAGCGCGGGATGCGGCGGAAGCCAGTGAAGCTCTAGAGAACCGGATTGTTCCATCGATATCTCAAGGTCCCATCCTTCGGGCGCGCCGAATATTTTCCAGGCCTCTTATCAGACCCGGCGCGCTTTCGATAGTCGATGCCGATTCTATTCCCCCAGCAATCCCTTGAGCATACGCCCTATGACGCCGCCATCTTGTTCGGGCGCGCCAGCCGTCGGCTGGGCCGCGGCTGAGGGAGAGCCCCCTGAAGATTCGAGCGCGGCTATCGGTAGATGGGCCAAGGCGGGCAGATCGCGGATTGGCTTGTCCGCCTCCGCCGCGACCATGAATTCGTGCCAGGTATGGGCGGGCAACATGCCGCCGGTCACCTTTTTCATCGGGCTGTTGTCGTCGTTGCCAAACCATACGCCGGTCACCAGATCGGCCGTGAAGCCGATGAACCAGGCGTTGCGGAAATCCTGGCTGGTGCCGGTCTTCCCGGCCGCGGGGCGGTCGAGCCGCGCCGCCTTGCCGGTGCCGTAGGCGACGACGTCCATCATCATGCTGTCCAGCTCCGCCACCTTCCACGGCAGCGCCGCCTCGCCAGGGCCGCCGCCATGACGCTGGTAGACGACCGCTCCCGAACCGTCGGTCACCTTCTCGACGGTATGGGGCAACACCGCCGCGCCGCCATTGGCGAAAGCGGCATAGGCCCCTGTCAATTCCAGCAGGGTCACGTCGCAGGTGCCGAGCGCGATCGATAGATCGTGCGGGATTGGCTCCGCGATACCCAGCTTACGGGCGAGGGCCCGCGTGTGATCGATACCGGCGAAATCCAGCACCCTCACCGCCGCGGTGTTGATCGACTCCGCCAAAGCCTGGCGCGCCGGGATCATGCCTTTGAATCCGGGCTCGAAATTCTCAGGCGACCAGCCGCCGATATGGATCGGGCTGTCATCGACCAGACTGTCGGGCCGCAGGCCGTTTTCCAGCGCCGCCAGATAAACGAACGGCTTGAACGCCGAACCCGGCTGGCGCTCGGCCTGCGTCGCGCGATTGAACTGGCTCTCCTCGTAACTGCGGCCGCCGACCATCGCCTTCACCGCGCCATCCGGCGTCATCGCGACAAGCGCCCCCTGGCTGACCTTAAGCTTGGTCGCCGGGCCGTCCAGCGTCTCCGCGATCTTCGCCTCGGCCGCTGTCTGTAATCTGGGATCGATCGTCGTCCATACCGTCAAATCGCGGTCGATCGGGCCGATAAAGCTCTGAATCTGCTGGGTCACCCAATCCGCGACGTAATGCATGCCGGGCGTGATCGATGGGTGATGCAATTCCGGCGCCCCGGCCGACAGCGCCTCCACCATCTGGCTGTCGGTGATGTAGCCCTCGCGATGCATGGCTTCGAGCACAAGCTGCGTGCGCGCCACCGCCGCGTCCATGTCGCTCGTCGGCGAATACCGGGTCGGCGACTTCAACAATCCGGCGATCATCGCCGATTCGACAAGGTTCAGCTCGGTCGCGTGCTTGCCGAAATAGGTCTCCGCCGCCGCGTCCACCCCGAAGGCGCCGGCGCCCAGATAGACGCGGTTCAGATAGCCGGTCAGAATCTGGTCCTTGGTGTAATACCGCTCCAGTTGGATCGCGAGCAGCGCTTCCTGCAACTTGCGCTTGAACGTGCGCTCCGGCGTCAGAAACATGTTCTTGGCAAGTTGCTGGGTCAGCGTCGAACCGCCCTTTGTCCACCGCCCGTTGCGCTCGTCGGTGATGAAGGCCCGGAGCAGGCCAATCGGGTCGACCCCGAAATGATAATAGAATCGTCGATCCTCGATCGCGACAACGGCATGGACCAAATCTGGCGGCAATTGCGCCACGCTCAGCGTCTCGCCGTAAAGGTCGCCGGAGCGCGCGATCATCGATCCGTCCGCCGCCAGCAAAGTCAGGCCGGGCCGCTTCTTCAGCCCCGCCACCTGATGCACGTCCGGCAGGTCGGACGCATAGATCGCCAGCAGCACGCCGAACGCCGCGACCGCCCAGATCATGGCGACGAACATCCATTTGACCATGAAACGGAGGACGCGCGGCCGCGCGCCTTTCGGCGGCGGGCGCGGCGGCGCGCCGTTCGGCGTTATGTGAAGCCCGGTCTGTCTAAGCGGCGGTTCCATCGTCCTCGATCATCTCGATGCTTTGCGGCGAATTGACGGCGCCGATGGTGACGGTGCCCAGCATGCCGTGCTTACGCAGAAGGTTGCGCAGCTGATGATACGCCATGCCCAGATGGGCGGCGGTCCGCTTCTGGTTCCCGCCGCATTCCGCCAGCGCTGTTTTGAGAGCGTTTTGCTCGACGCCGGCGATATGCGCGAAAAAATCGTAAGGGCCGGGGGGAAGATGAGAAGCCGCGGCGG
>CAJCJC010000135.1 GCA_903970575.1 Alphaproteobacteria bacterium | reverse complement strand
TGGCGAGGTCGGTGATTCCGTTGCGCTCCATGATCAACGGTATCGCCACCATCGACACCAGGCCCAGCGACACCACGGTTTGGAGATAGGTCTGGTTGCGCGTGCGCTCGTGATATAACGGCGACAAGCTGCCGGCCCAGGCGTAAAGCGGCGTCGAAAGCGCTGAATTTCCAAGGTAAAGCGCGAACAAGCAAATGGCGAGATAAACGCCGTTCGCGCCGGCCAGCGGCATGAAAATCGCGCCGACCGCCGCCATCGACAGCAGCCCGCCGCCAATCACCCAGGGCTTGCGCCGGCCGAACCGCGTTTCGGTCCTGTCCGATAGAATGCCGACGATCGGGTCGCTAAACGCGTTCAACAGCCGGCACGCCATGAAGATCGTTCCCACCAGCGCCAGGCTCAGTCCGAAACGTTGGGCGTAGAAGGCGGGAAGATAGATCACCACCGCGGTCTGAACGCCGCCGATGGCGAGGCCGGAAATCGAGAACGCGACTAGACGCAACCCGCTGACGCGGTGCTGCCCATCGCTCGGTTTCGTGTCGCCCATGTATGGCGTTATAGCGGATATTTCGCTAAATAAAAGAGATTATTCCGCTGGCTGGTCGATCCGGCTGACCCGGGCGCGCCACAGATCGGCCCGCCTCGCGGCGGCGATCCAGCGCTCGCAGGCAAGCCCGCCGCCAACGATAAGCAGGCCGATAATCGACAGGCTGAACAGCGGCGAGAACCATCCCGCCTCGACAATCAGGGCGACGCCGATGCAAATCGCCATCAGCAATTCGGTGGCTCCGGTCGGGCCGGATTTGTCCAGCACGGGTGGGATGCCTGTCGCGCCCTGCTTGGGCGTGCGAACGAACGGGCTCTTGGCGCCGATCATCGCTTCCCACACGGCGCGCGAATTCGAAACCATAAGCCCGGCGTTGAGCAGCAGCGTCGCGGCGAAGACGAGCGGGAAACGCCCGCGTTGCCGTCGGTTCAGCACGACAAGGCCCGTCATCAGACACAGCGCGCTGCCGCCGATGCCGAGCAGCGCCACAAGGCCGCCCGCGATGGACAGCATATGCCGCGCATGCTCCCGGTCCAGCAGCAGGACAAGCGTTCCCAGCACCGAGATCGCGGTCAACGGATAACACGCGGTCTGCCCGGTTTGCATGGTTAGCGCGATCTTGGCCGTGAGCGGCAGATCGGATCGCCAGACCCGGCCCAAAAGCTTCAGCGCGACTTGCGAAAATCCTTTGGTCCAACGGAATTGCTGCGCCCGCCAGCCGGCGAAGGTGGCGGGAAGTTCACCCGGCACCGAGAGGTCATGCAGGAATATGCCGCTCCACCCTTTAAGCCGCGCACGGATGGAAAGATCGAGATCCTCGCACAGCGTGTCCGCCGACCAGCCTCCCGCCGCCTCGATCGCCGCCCGCCGCCACACGCCGCACGTACCATTGAACGGCAGCAACAGCTTCGTATTGGAGCGCATGCGCTGTTCGATGACGAAATGGGCGTCAATCATCATCGCCTGCGCGGCGGTCAACAGGTTTTCGGCCGCGTTGAGATGCTCCCAGCGCGCCTGGGCGAAGGCCAAAGTCTCGTCTGCGACCAGCGGCGCCATCGCCCGCGTCAGAAAATCCGGGGGCGGTACGAAATCGGCGTCGAAGATCGCGATATAGGGGCTGTCATCCCTCAGCAGGCCGTTCGCCAACGCGCCGGCTTTGTAATCCTTCCGATCCGTCCGGTGAATGCAAACAATGTCCAATCCATCTTCCCGCAGGCTCTCGGCCAGCGCCAGGGACACCTCCTCCGTGCCGTCGGTGCTGTCATCCAGCAACTGGATGCGCAGCCGGTCTCGGGGCCAATCGAACGCCGCTACCGCCTTAACCAGCCGCGCGACAACCGCGGACTCGTTATAGATCGGAAGTTGTATCAATACGGTTGGCGTTTCCCCGTTGGAAAGGACGGCCGAATCTTTCGGAAGCGTTCGTTCCGGAACGATTCTGCCGATCGTCCACAGCACGACCAGATTGAGGCCGAGCATGCCGAGCGCCACGAATGGCGAGATAGCGATGACGTGAAGGAGGAGTGCGATATTGGGGTCGATGCTTGGCATATTATCAGCAACAACCCCAGACTAGCCGCAGGGTTCAGAATCGGCCGCATCATGGTTTCCAGGCCGCTGCTTGTCCAGCCAAAAAGGCGGGGTCCACCCACGTCTTAAGAGCGTTTATCCACGAAATCGCCGAGGGTTTGGAACCGCCCGGCGCGCGCATCGACCCCGGGCTTCGGTCCATCGACGCCGAACTCCATGATCGCCTCGCCCGCATCCAGGGGCCAGCGCGGCCTGCCGGCGGCGTCGGGCGCCCCGTCGCGTGTGAACGCCGCCCAATAATCCGTCATCGCGTCCGCCAGATTCTGATCCCGCGCGCCCATCGCCCAGTGCGCGGCCGACAGATTATTAAAGACATACGGTATTTCGGACGCGTGCGATGCGCCCTTGAACCTACTCTCGACCGACTCCGCGATCGCCGTGAACAGGTAACGATAGGCTGGATGCCCGTTCCGCGCGTGCAGCGCCGCCAAGGCATGGACCTGCTCGCCGAACAGCAGGTCGCTGACAAGGTTCTGGCGCAGGCTTTCGGCCCCGCCATAAACCGGGACCAGCGCTTGCCTTTCGTCGGGCGTGAGGTACAGCGCGAATAAATTATTCTCCATTCTCGTCTGATCGTCGGTCGGATGATCCGATGGTGGAAACTCCAAACTATTGGAGCCGAGAATGAACGGGACCGGCGCCTCCTCGCCCTTCCGGTAGTAATCCCACAATTCCTGCGTCACCAAGCCGCCATCGATGACGAACATTTCGACCCCGCCGTAATCCCCGGCGGCGGTTCGTATCGAGTCCGCCGAAACGCCGCGAAGAACGGCGGGATCGTCGCTGGCGACGCCAAGCTTGCGCATCAGCGCAATTCCAGCCTCCTCGGCCGTGCCCTTCGCGCCGGGCGCAGTGGTCGACAGGCGCTCGAACGGCTTGCGGCCATAACCGGATTCCGAGATCGCGGCGCGGAACAGGCCGCGCGCGGCGGGAAGGGCCATCAGCATATCGACCGAGGCGCCGCCCGCCGATTCGCCGAATATGGTCACCTTCGCCGGATCGCCGCCAAAAGCCCCGATATTGCCCTGGATCCAGCGCAGCGCCGCGATCTGGTCCATCAGGCCGTAATTCCCGAGCCAGCCCCCATCCGCGTTCTCCCGCGTGAGCGCCGGATGGGCGAAAATGCCGAACGCGCCCAGGCGGTAATTCAGGGAAACCAGAATAATTCCGCGTTTCGCGAACGCCGCGCCGTCATAGGCGGGCAGGGCGCTGGACCCCGCGATCAGCCCGCCGCCATGGATCCAAACCAGCACCGACAGCCCGCCATGCGCGCGCTCCGGTCGCCAGATATTGAGCGTCAGGCAATCCTCGCTCTCCGGCGGCCGGCCTTTGAAATCGTCCGGATCGTCCGGCGGCGAGATGCAGACATTCCCGAACGCATCCGCCTTCCTGACGCCCGTCCAGGGTATCGCCTTTTGAGGCGCGCGCCATCTCAGAGTCCCCACCGGCGGCGCCGCATAAGGAATGCCTTTGAAGCTGTCGATTCCAGCCGAGGCGACGCCCTCGACCGCGCCGCTCTTGATCGTGACCATTGGCGCGGCGATGGCGCTCCCAACCCGGGCGCCCGCGATCCACACAAGGGCCGCGAACCAGAAAAGACCGATCGACCGCCGCGATGGCATCCTGCTTAGTCGGCCAGCGGGTCGGGCCGCAACTGGAACATGACCAGTTTGCTGTTCTGGCCGTCGCCACCCTCCTGGTGCCAAAGCGTGGAACTGGAATAGGTCGCGGTCATCTCGCGTCCTTTCCAGCCGGTCTTTGCGTCGTTGATCCGGAAATCGAGCCCGCGCGTGTAGAACCCCATCGGGTACGGCACGCGGAAGATCAGGAGCTTATCGGTCCCGTCCTTCATCGCCAGCACCGAGTCGGAATTCACCGTCGGAAAGAAATGGGCGTCCTTGCCCAGGCCCATAACGTCGAAATAATCCGGCCATTCGGAATAGGCGAAGTCCGATGTCGCCGAGGTTTGGTCCAGCTTGGGGCTCGGCAGGTCGTAAAAGGTCCAGCCTTCGGGGCATTGCTGGCCTGTCGCGGTCGGGCCGCTGGTCACCTTGCACTTGTTGCGGTCGAAGCGGCCGATCTGACCGGAGGAGAACGCCGCCCAGGCGATGCCGCTCTTCTGGTCCACGCCCACGCCGCGAACGCCGAAGGCCGCGTATTTCCCGTCTTTCAGCGGCGGTTCGTAGAACTCGGTCTTGCAGGTCTCGGGCGGGTTCTTGCCAGGGATCATATGGACGAT
>CAJCJC010000134.1 GCA_903970575.1 Alphaproteobacteria bacterium | reverse complement strand
TTTAGGATACTGCACCAGCAGCCTGCGCTGCGCCCGCTCCATGAACACGATGAACAGGAAGACCGCGACCGCCATGACCAGCATGCCGAACACGACGGCGTAGGACAGCGCGCCGGTGCGACCGAGCTCGAGCGCCTGGAGCAGGCCGCGCGGCAATTGCGCGACGATGCCCGCGAAGATAATGAGCGAGATGCCGTTGCCGATGCCCCTGCTGGTGATCTGCTCGCCCATCCACATCAGGAAGATGGTGCCGCCGGTCATGGTGACGACGGTCGTTGCGATGAAAATGATGCCGGGGTCGATCACGACGCCGGCGCCGTTCTGAAGGCTGGCCGCCAGGCCATAGGCTTGAACCGCGGCCAGAATAACCGTCAGATAGCGCGTATATTGGGTCATCTTCTTGCGGCCGGACTCGCCCTCTTTCTTCAGGGCCTCGAGCTGCGGCGAGACGATCGTCATGACCTGCACGATGATCGACGCGGAGACATAGGGCATGATGTTGAGCGCGAAGATCGTCATGCGCTGCAATGCGCCGCCCGAGAACATGTTGAACATGTCCAAAATGCCGCCCGACTGCTTCTGGAACATCTGCGCCAGCGCGTGCGGATCGATACCGGGCAGCGGGATGTAGCAGCCGAGTCTGTAAACGACCAGCGCGATCAGCGTGAACCAAATGCGTTTCTTAAGTTCAGTCGCCTTGGAGAAGGCGCCGAAATTCAGATTGGCGGCGAGTTGTTCGGCAGCAGAGGCCATCGACGATCCCTAAAAATCCGCGAGGGCGCGGAAGCCCAAAAGATAAGCCAGCGCGCCCCGTCGGACCACTCCTATTTTGCGCGCCGGGAATCCAGCCGCGCGATTACGGAATTCAGGCCGCCGCTTCCGGCGCGGCTTTCGGCTTTAGAAACTCCACCGTACCGCCGGCGTTTTCCACCGCGGCCATCGCCGGCGCGGAAGCGCCCGCGACGAGGAATTTCAGGTTCGGCGCCGCGAAGTCACCCTTGGCCAGCAGACGCACGCCATCATCGGCGCGGCGCAGCAATCCGGCCGCGATCAGAACGGCCGCGTCGATCACCGCGGCGGCGTCGATCTTCTTGGCGTCGATCGCCTTTTGAATCTCGCCCAGATTCACGACTACGTAATTCTTACGCATATGGTTCGTGAACCCGCGCTTGGGAATGCGGCGGTGGAGCGGCATCTGGCCGCCTTCGAATCCGTTGATCGACACGCCGGTGCGAGAGGTCTGTCCCTTCACGCCACGGCCGCCGGTCTTGCCCTTGCCGGAGCCGATGCCGCGTCCGACCCGCATACGCTCCTTGCGGGCGCCCGGGTTGTCCTTAAGTTCGTTCAGTTTCATGACTTTACTCCGCCGCCTCGACGCGCAGCAGATGCGCGACCTTGGCGATCATGCCACGGACCGCCTTCGTGTCTTCAAGCTCGCGGGTGCGGCCGATCTTGTTGAGACCGAGACCGACCAGCGTCTCGCGCTGATCGTGCTCGCGCCCGATCGGGCTGCCCACCTGGGTGACGATGACGGTGGGCTTTTCCACCGCCGACGCCTCGGCCTTCTTTGCTCGGACCATCACGCCGCCCCCTCATGCTCGCTGGCGCCAGCCTCGGGCTTGCCCAATATATCGGCGATCTTGCGGCCGCGCCGCGCCGCGACCACGCGCGGGCTGACGATGCTGGACAAGGCTGCCAAGGTCGCCTTCACCATGTTATGCGGGTTGGAGGTGCCGATGGACTTCGCGACGACGTCCTGGACGCCCAGCGCCTCGAACACGGCGCGCATCGGGCCGCCCGCGATGATGCCGGTACCGGCCGGAGCCGCCCGCATGACCACCTGACCGGCGCCGAAATGTCCCTTCAGATCGTGATGCAGGGTGCGGCCCTCGCGCAGCGGAACCCGCATCATCGTACGCTTCGCCTGCTCGGTCGCCTTGCGGATCGCCTCGGGCACTTCCCGCGCCTTGCCGGCGCCATGCCCGACCCGGCCCTTACCATCACCGACAACGACCAGGGCGGCGAAACCGAAACGGCGCCCGCCCTTCACGACCTTCGCCACTCGATTGATCGAGACCAGCTTTTCGACGAATTCGTTTTCCGCGGCCTCACGGTCGCGACCGCCGCTGCGTTCGCGGCCACCGCCGCCGCCACCTTCATTACGCGCCATTCCGGCCTCCTAAAAATTCAAACCGGCTTCGCGCGCGGCGTCGGCCAGCGCACGGATCCGTCCGTGGAAAATGAACCCGCCACGGTCGAACCGGACGTCGATGACGCCAGCCGCCTTGGCCCGCTCGGCGAGCAGACGGCCGACAGCCTTCGCCGCCTCGATATTGGCCCCGTTCTTGATATCGGCGCGCAGACCCGCGTCGAGCGTGGAGGCCGCCGCCAGCGTCTTGGCCGAGTGATCGTCGATCACCTGGGCGTAGATATGGCTCGAGGTGCGATGAACCGACAGGCGCGGCCGGTCTGTCGAAAGGCTGCGGAGGCGGGCGCGGACGCGAAACTTGCGCGCAATCTTGGGATCGGTCTTGGGCATCGCAATCCTACTTCTTCTTGCCTTCTTTGCGAATGATGGTCTCATTCGCATATTTCACGCCCTTGCCCTTATAGGGCTCGGGCGGGCGGAACGCCCGTATCTCGGACGCGATCTGCCCGATCTGTTGCTTGTCGGCGCCGGTGATCGCGATCAGTGTCGGCTTCTCGGTCTTCATCGTGACGCCAGGCGGGATCGGATATTTGATCTCGTTGGTGAAGCCGAGCTGCAGAACCAGATCGTTGCCTTGCACGGCGGCGCGATAGCCGACGCCGTTGATCTCCAGGTTCCGCGTAAATCCCTCCGAAACGCCATGGACCAAGTTATACACCAGCGCCCTGGAGGTGCCCCACATGTTGCGGGCGCGCCTCGCCTCGGTGCGCGGGGCGACCGTGAGCGCGCCATCCTTCAGCTCGATCGACACGTCGTCGACGATGGTAATCGCGCCATGGCCAAGCTTGCCCTTGGCGGTCAACGTCTGCCCGGTCAACTTGACCTCGACGCCGGCCGGAACGGGAACGGGATTTTTTCCGATACGTGACATGATGTGCTTCCAGACCCGATCAGAAGATGCGGCAGAGGATTTCGCCGCCAACATTGGCGGCGCGAGCCTCGTGATCCGACATGATGCCGCGCGGCGTCGACAAGATGGAAATGCCAAGCCCGTTATAGAAACGCGGCAGATCGGCGATCTTGGAGTAGACGCGACGGCCAGGCTTGGAAATCCGCTTGATCTCGCGGATGACCGGCTCGCCCTCATGATATTTGAGTTCGATGCGCAAGGTCGCGGAACCGTTGACCTCGGCCTCTTCGTCGTAGTCGCGGATATAGCCTTCGCGCTTCAGGACTTCGAGAACGTTGCGGCGCAGCTTGGATGACGGGCTTTCGATCGACGACATATTCGCCGACTGACCGTTACGGATGCGAGTCAGCATGTCGCCCAGGGGATCGCTTAATGACATTATATCAAGACCTCCCTTACCAGCTCGACTTCGTCACGCCCGGGATCAATCCGACCGAAGCCAGATCCCGAAGCGCGATGCGCGACAGCTTAAAGCGACGATAGACCGCGCGGGGACGCCCGGTCAGCTCACATCGATTCCTGATCCGTGTTGGATTGGTGTTGCGCGGCAGCTCGGCCATCTTGAGCTGCGCCTCGAAGCGCTCCTCCGGCTCGGCCGAACGATCGCGCGCGACTTCGCGCAGCCGATCCCAGCGCTTGGCGTATTGCTTAACGCGCCGGATGCGGCGGTTATTCTTCTCGATAGAACTTTTCTTTGCCATGTCTCGCCTCCGCTTAGCTGATGAACGGCATGTTAAAGCCGCGCAGCAGAGCCTTTGCTTCCTTGTCCGTGTTGGCCGTCGTGCAAATCACGATATCCATCCCGCGAATATCGGCCACCTGGTCGTAATCGATCTCGGGAAAAACGATCTGTTCCTTAAGACCCATCGCGTAATTGCCGCGACCGTCGAAACTCGCGCCCGGAATGCCGCGGAAATCGCGCACGCGCGGCAGGGCGATCGTGATCAGGCGATCCAGGAACTCGTACATGCGCCGCCCGCGCAGCGTAACCTTGCAGCCGATCGGCGAATTCTCGCGCAGCTTGAACTGGGCGATCGATTTCCGCGCCTTGGTGATCACCGGCTTCTGCCCGGCGATCGCCTGCAGCTCCGATACGGCGGCGGTCACCTTCCCCTTGTCGGAGGCGCCTTCGCCGACACCCATGTTGATCACGATCTTTTCCAGCTTGGGCACGGCCATATCGTTTTTATAGCCGAATTCGTCCTTCAGCTTGGCCCGGACCACGGCCTCGTAATGCTCGCGCAGACGCGCGCGCATCGCCGCGTGGGGATTCTGTTCGTCGCTCATCGGTCGATCACCTCGCCGGAAGCTTTCGCGAAGCGAACCTTCCGGCCATCCTCGAGTATCTTGAAGCCGACGCGGGTCGCCTTGCCGGACTTGGGGTCCTTATGCGCCACGTTCGACACGTGAAT
>CAJCJC010000133.1 GCA_903970575.1 Alphaproteobacteria bacterium | reverse complement strand
CTCCATGGCCTATGCCGGCCATCAATTCGGCAACTGGGTCCCGCAACTGGGCGATGGCCGCGCCGTGCTGCTGGGCGAGGTGGTGGGTATTGATGGAGTTCGCCGCGACATTCAGCTGAAGGGCGCCGGCCGCACGCCCTTCTCGCGCGGCGGCGATGGCCGCGCCGCGCTGGGCCCCGTGCTCCGCGAATATATTGTCAGCGAGGCCATGGCGGCGCTGGGCGTGCCCACCACTCGTTCGCTGGCCGCGATCGCCACCGGCGAGCATATTCTGCGCGACGGCGTCAAACCCGGCGCGGTCCTGACCCGCGTGGCGCAAAGCCATGTGCGCATCGGCACGTTCGAATTCTTCGCCAATCGCGGCGACGCCGAGGGCGTGCGCCTGCTGGCCGATTACATCATGGGCCGCCACTACCCCGAGACGGCCAACGCAGCCCAACCATACAAAGCCTTGCTGGACGCCATCGTCGCCCGCACCGCCGCGCTCGTCTCCCGCTGGATGGGAATCGGCTTCATCCATGGCGTCATAAATACAGACAACATGTCCGTCGCCGGCGAGACGATCGATTACGGCCCCTGCGCCTTCATGGATTTCTACCGCGCCGCCACGGTCTACAGCTCTATCGACCATGCCGGCCGCTACGCCTACGCCAACCAGCCGCGCATCGCCCATTGGAACCTGTCGCGCCTCGCCGGCGCCTTCCTGCCGCTTTTAGCTGACGACCAGCAGGCCGCGATCCCGGTGGCCCAGGCGGCGCTCGACGCCTTCCCCTCGATCTATCGGGCTGAATTCGAACAGGTTTTCCGCCGCAAGCTCGGCCTGACGACGGCGGAGGATGGCGACATGGCGCTCGCCCAGGATTTGTTGGAGCGGATGGAGGCCAACGAAGCCGATTTCACCCTGACCTTCCGCCGCCTGGCCGACAGCGCCACGGGCGACGACGCCCCCATCCGCGCCCTGTTCGCCGACCCCGCCGCCTTCGATGACTGGGCCGATCCCTGGCGCGCCCGCCTCGCCCGAGAACCCATGCCGGACGCCGAGCGCCGCGAAGCGATTCTGCGCGCCAACCCCGCCTTCATCCCCCGCAACCACAGAATCGAAGCGGTGATCCGCGCCGCCGAGGACCGGGGCGATTTCGCGCCGCTGGATATTTTGATAAATGTGTTGGCCACCCCTTTCGACGACCGGCCCGATTTCGCCGACTACGCCAACCCGCCGCTGCCGGAAGAAATCGTCCGCCAGACCTTCTGCGGAACATAAAAGCCCTTCCCTCCGCCCCGCTGCGACCGAAACCGCCGGATATTATGGGGTAGGATGGTGCTGAGCGTAGCGAAGCCCATGCGGAGGCCGCGCTCACCGGTGGGCTTCCCCTAATTCCCAGCGGCGATAATCGGCGCCGCGAACGCATACCCCACCGTCGCGCCATCGCTCCGCTCCAGCCGCAAAACGCCGGCCGCGTCGCCATGCTTGTTGGCGCCGCCCGTCAGCGCCACTGTCATCTCCAGCGCCCCGTCTTTCAGGCGAAAATCCTGTTTCGCGCCGTTGTCGATCAAGGCCCCGTCAAAGGGAAAATACAGCGCGCTTTTAAGCGCCCGCGCGCTTACGCCGGGGCCGGCGGTCAGGGTCAGGGTATCGCCCCGGCGCGTGGCCTTCACGCGCCACGGCGCGGGGCGCGGCAGGGCCGCGCGCGCGGCGGCGAAGGCGGGGTTCGCTCGCACGTTCGGGCCGGCGTCGGCGGCGACGATCCTGATGGGAAGGCTAAGCGCGCCCTCTTCCGGAATGCACACATCGGCGCAGCTCAGCCACGTGGCGTCGGCCTTCAGCACAATGTCACCCGGCGGCGCAACGGAGGGGTCTATCGTCACCTGGGTCAGCAGCGTGGCGTGGCCCGTGTACCCAAACCCCGCGATGCCGGAATAATCGAACCGCTCGGGCGTCGGCCACTGGATCGGCCCTGCGGTCACGCCCTTGGGCAGCGTCCAGCCTATGGTAATGGCCTCGCCCGCATCCCCCGGCGTTCGCCAATACGTATGCCAGCCGGGCTTAAGGTCGAACGAAAGCGCGACCCATATTTTTTCGCCCGGCGAAGCGGCCGCCCGGTCGGCGCTCAGGGCCACCCGCATCTGCTCGGTCTGAACGATCGCGCCCGGAACCATTGCGTCCTCGGCTCGCGCGCCGCCCGCGAGCGAAAACAGCGCGATCAGGGCGAGAATCCGGCGTTTCATGGGCAAAGGCCGGATCGGCCCAAAACTCAAGTCGCCGCGCCCAGCTCTTCCAGAACGTATTTATGCGACTCAACCTTCTCGCAGCCACAGCCGCGCAGATGCCCGTCCTTGCCCATCCAGATCAGCGTCGGCAGGTTCAAATGCTCCCGCGTGCCGATGCCGTTGTCGGACATGAGAACCCGCATCTTGTCCGCGAAATCCTGGCTCTTGGCCACCAGGGCCGCGCGCTCGGGCTCCGTATCCGGCGGCAGGCCCTCGGCCGTCCACGCCGATGTCGGCACATGCACGAATTGCTTCCACAGCTCCCAGCTCCGGTTCTTCCACAGCTCGGCCACGCCCGCCCGCTCCTGCGGCGTGGAGCTTGCGGCCCGCGCATAGACGATCACGCGCGTATCCACCCCGGCCGCGTGCAGCTTCGGAAATTCGTCGCGTTCATAAACCAGGCATGGCGGGCAGGATTGCCAGCTCACCATGTAAAGCACCTTGTCCTTGGACAGCCCCGGCGACACCCACCCCGCGCTGTTTAGTAGCGCGATAATCTCCGCCTCATGCTCCAGCGTCTTCGGCCGATCGTTCATTTCGTCCGCCGCATGACCGGCAACGGACGCGAACATGGCCATGGTGGCGATCAAGGCGAGAACGACAGATTTGAAGGGTTTGCGCATCGATATTCCCCTTTGGCCAACGAAAGCCGAAATCCGGCGGCGACGAATGCTAGAGCGCCCCGGCGAGTGGAACAAGGGGCGTGGCCTTGCGCGCCCATGGCTGGACCTGATATGCCGCGCCCCCTCATGAGCGCGCCCGTCACCCCGGCATCTATTTCGGCGCCACCAACACCGTGGTCGCCCAGGGCGATAGGAACGGCCGCGCCCGGTTCGACAAGGCGAAAATCGCGACGGGCGCGGAGCTGGAATCGATCGCGTCCGGCCTCGCGCTCATTGATCGGCTTCGCCGAGCCCCGGCCCCTCTACTCCGAACGACAACAGCAAAAGCTCGTCAATGAGCCGCCGCATGTCGTCCGGCGTGGCCGCCGTCTGTTTGAAGCCGCGCACGGCGCTCACCAGCACATGCGCGATTCGGCTGGGACCGATGCGCGACGCCCCCGGAAGGGTTTCGCTCAGCTTCGCCACGACCGGCGCGACCGTCGCCTCGAAGATCGCATAGCCCTGCTCGCGGGCGGCCTGCGCGAACGCGAAATTGCAATTGACCAGCTCCTCCGCCGCGAGCGACGCCCTCGTCATCTCGAACGGACCGACCGCCCAAATTTCGAAGGCGCGCGCCAATTTGTCCTTGGGCGACGCGGTCTGCGCCATCGCCGCTTCGACCTGCGCGATGGTTTCGTCGACCCAATGCAGATACGCCTCGATGAAAATCTCTTCCTTGTTCTTGAACAGAACGTAGAGCGCGGGACGTGACACGCCCGCGGCCTCGGCTATGTCGTTCATGTTCACCCGTTTGTAGCCGTAGCTCAGGAAAACGGACCGGGCCGCCGTCAGGATCCTGCTCTTTTTGTCGTTACTCATGACACACCCTTGACAATCTCCGTCCAAACGTCAAGATTGGACATATGAACAAATTTTGTCATTCGGTAAGAAGGATCAAGATGGCGGGAACGGCGTTGGTGACCGGGGCCTCATCCGGGATCGGCGAGGAAACGGCCAAGGGCCTTCTTGCCGCAGGCTACATGGTCTATGCCGGCGCGCGGCGAGTCGACGCCATGCGTTCGCTCGAAG
>CAJCJC010000132.1 GCA_903970575.1 Alphaproteobacteria bacterium | reverse complement strand
GCGGGGCGATAATCGGGCTCAGCGTCTGCTACGACGTGCGGTTTCCCGCGCTCTATCGCGCGCTCGCCAAGGCGGGCGCGCAAATCCTCTGCGTCCCCGCCGCCTTCACGCGAGTGACGGGCCAAGCCCATTGGCGGGCCTTGCTTGTGGCTCGCGCGATCGAGAACGGCGCGTTCGTCGTGGCGCCGGGGCAGGGCGGGAGTCATCGCGACGGACGCGAAACCTTCGGTCACAGCCTTATTATTGGACCCTGGGGTGACGTTATCGCCGAAGGGGGAATCGAGCCCGGCGTCGTCGGCGCGGTGATCGACCTGGACGCGGTCGCCGAAACGCGGCGGCGCATTCCCTCCCTGTCGCATGATCGGAATTTCGCGCCGGCCACCTGATGCTCCCGGTGATGGTTTTGCGCAACGGTTCGATTGAAAATAGATGAGGCGGTCAGGAGTCGAATAGTCATGCTTGCTATAAGCTAGAACTATAGCGCTATCTAAATTTCCTTCTTCATGGCGAATGCGTTACCGCCATAGAGTAAAGGAAAATAGATATAGAACGGGAAAGATAGTCAGCAACCTCCAGGGGAGGAGGGGGTGCATAAAATAGGGGTGCATTATGATCAAATGTCAGCGCGTCGTTACTCTGGTTTCCGCGGCAGCCTTTATGGGCGTTTCTGCGCTTTTACTCGGCGCCCCTTCCGTGCGCGCCCAGGTCGCCGTTTCGGATCAAGCGGTGCAGCCATCGGCCAGTGAAAGTGGTGGGCTGGAAGAACTTGTCGTAACCGCGCGAAAGCGATCGGAGGCCGTTCAAACCGTCCCAATCTCGATTACTGCATTCAGTCAGTCCGATCTTGAAGACAAAAATATAGATACAATAGAGGACCTTCGCTTCGAAACGCCGTCCGTTTATATATTCGCGGACAGCTTTCGGCAGGACACGGTCGATATTACAATTCGTGGCATGCAGAATTTCAACCAGGGTAGCGGGATCAATTATGATACCGCCGCTGCGTTGTATATCGATGGAGTCTACTATGCCCGCACCCAAGGTTTGACCGGGACATTTTTTGACGTAGCCAATGTCGCGGTGCTCGAGGGACCGCAAGGAACGCTCGTCGGCCGCAATTCGACGGGAGGCGCGGTTCTTTACACCACGGAGCAGCCGCAAAATACGTTCGGCGGCTTTTTCGAGGCTACGGTCGGCGATTATCAGGATCGGACGATCCAGGGCGCGTTGAACATTCCGGTTGACGATAAGCTTGCCATCCGGGTTGCGGGTTCGTTGGATGGCCGGGAAGGTTATCTCCAAAATATCTATTACAATCCGACCACAGGTTACAGGAACACGACGGCCGCGTTGGGCTATCGCAAGCTGGCGGGACGGATCGCGGCCAAATTTCAACCAGATGATGATCTCTCGATAATCATCCGGGGCGATTCGGATACAGAGCACGATACGGGCTCTTCCTATCACGACCTTGGTTATTTCGTTGGCGCCGTTACCTCCTTGAGCCGTCCATCGATTTGCAACATCCCAGGCAGCTGTACCACCTCGACAGCTGCGGCCGGCACCGGATTCACGGATTTGCAGGGCAACTACATCGCGCCGTACTTCACCAATCCAACGACTGGCGCCATCAATACCAACCCACAGTCCTATAACGCTTTGCTGAATTCCGTCGCGCGTGAGAAAGGCAATTTTTGGACGACCGATTCCGCGCAAACCAACTGGGATGTGGATCACATCCATACGATATCGGCGACAATCGACGATACGCATCTCGACAATGTCGAAATAAAACTGCTGGGCGGATACCATTGGATGGATACCGAAGGAATCGCCGGCAGCCGCGGCGACCCCTACGTAACCCTTCAATACAACTATGATTCGCCTGGATATAAGTCATACGACGGAGAATTGACGTTCAGCGGTAAGTTGTTTGACGATCAATTCAAATGGACGGCGGGTCTCTTCTACTTCGGGGAAGAGCAACCGATGGCGTATGGGAACGCCAGCGCCCTTTATTCGCCGAACTACCCGGTTCCAGCGGCTATTTCCGGGCACCAGGTCACGCTGAGCCAGTATAATGGTTATGGCCAGGGTCAAAATGAAAGCTACGCCGGCTATGCGCAGGCCACGTATAACATTCTGCCTGACCTGCGGGTGACGGGTGGGGTCCGCTATTCGGTCGATGATCGGGAAGCATCCACTTCGGCGGAAACCATCAAGTTTCCCGCGACGGCGGCGACGACGAAGTCAACCACGAATGCCGTCTTTTATCCCGGTGCGTTTGTGTACGATGGGATTTCCTATACAGGGTATAGTTTGTCCTGCAGCCAGACAAACGCCGCCGGCGTCGTCCTGCCCCTCAGTCAGTGCTATACGAAACTGTCGAAAACCTTCGAAAAGCCGACCTTCACGTTCAGTATCGATTACGACGTGTTCGATAAGACGCTGGTCTACTTCACGACCTCGAGAGGCTATCGGGCGGGCTCCGTTATCCCCACGGCGGTTCCTCAGTTCGACTTACTCCAGCCTGAAACAGCGCAGGACTACGAGGCGGGCGTGAAATCGGATTGGGAACTCGGCGGCATGGCGTTCCGGACCAATGGCGACGTCTACGACACCCAGTTCAATAACGTTCAGACCACGGTCGCCTTGCCCGGCGTTCTGTTCGCGACCGCGCCGGGAACAGGCCCTGGCGGTACGACGGGTC
Organism: Alphaproteobacteria bacterium; assembly: GCA_903970575.1. Classification (GTDB taxonomy): domain Bacteria; phylum Pseudomonadota; class Alphaproteobacteria; order BOG-932; family Roseiterribacteraceae; genus BOG-932. The sequence goes on along the minus strand of CAJCJC010000132.1, from coordinate 2,360 downwards.
CTTGCACCCAGGCCGCGTTCAACGCGGGAAGTTGCAGCGGCACCACCAACTCGTCGGTGGCGCTGAATGCAAAGGCGGCGCGTATTTATGGCGCCGAGATGAGCCTGACGGCCAAGCCGGTACCGGAACTCACGCTCACGGTCGGGGGAGATTATCTTCACGCCTATTACACCAACTTCACCTTCTCGGTGCCTCCGGGCTATCTGTTGCCCGCGGCTGGCGGCTATAACTTGAGCGGAACGCCGTTCCCCTTGCCTCAACGCCAGATCAACGCGTCGGCAACTTACGTCTTCAGCGGCGAGAGACTGGGTTTGCCGATTGAGAATCTGTCGATAGGCGGCCAAATCTACGCGCAAAGCCACTTTGCGGCGGATACGCAAGGGTTTAACCCGGCCCAGACGACGCAGGGCTATCTGTTGACCGATTTCCGGGTTGGCATCCAGAACATCTATAATAGCGACATCAGCTTGAGTGGGTTCGTTACCAATGCGTTCAACACCCAGGCCTGCCAGCCGGAAAGCGGTAACAGCGGCAGCGGCGCCGGAGCGGGTCTTTTGAACTCCGTCCCTACAGCCACGTTCGGCACGCCTGGCACAAGTGGGGTCCTCCAATGCATACCGCTTCCGCCGCGGATGTTCGGGGTGACCGGCAAATACACGTTCGGGGCGCCTCCGCCGCCTCCCGAAGCGCCGAAAGGGTCTGAGTACGTAGCCCCGCCGGTAGTCGCGCCGACGCCGTCCGTGCCGCATAGCTACATGGTGTTCTTCGACTTCAATAAGTCGGACCTTACGGCCCAGGCGATCGCCATCGTCGATCAGGCCGCCAAGAACGCCGCGCCGTCGCACGCCACGCAAATCAACGTGACCGGACATACCGATACGGTAGGGTCTGACGCCTATAATATGCGTCTTTCCCGTCGCCGGGCGGAATCGGTCGCGGCCGAATTGGAAAAGCAGGGCATACCGTCCAGCGAGATCGCGATCGTCGCCAAGGGCAAGCAGGATTTGCTGGTCCCCACCAAGGACGGTGTCCGCGAACCGCAAAATCGCCGCGTCACCATCGTCTATGCCGGTGGCGCGATTTCCTGATCGGGCAGGCGGCCTCCTCAGGCGTCTGAACCTTGGGCGGCGCTCCGTAAGGGGCGCCGTTTTTCTATGGGAGAACGATCATGAGATTGTTACGCGTTGGGCACGTCTTGCTGATCGCGATCGCGCCAGCCCAGCTATCACACGCCCAACCGACATCCCCAGCGCAACAGCCGGCTGCAGACGGGCCTTCTCTATCGCTTTCGTTGGAGGCGGCCCAGGCCATGATCGCGGACTGCGCGACGAGGGATTATAAGGTCGCGGTCACATTCCTCGATTCGGCGGGGGTGACTAAGCTTATTCTCGTGGCTGACGGCGTCGGGCCGCGCGCTGTGGATTCGAGCGCGAACAAGGCGCGTGCCGCGCTGACGCTGAAAATGCCGACCGCCCGGGCGGTCGAGCAAATGAAGACGGATGCGGCTTTGGCGGCGCGTATTTCCAGCGATCGGACACTGTTCGTGCATCCAGGCGGCGTGCCGCTGGCCGCGGGCGGGACAATAATCGGCGCGGTCGGCGTCAGCGGCGCCCCTATCGGCGGCAAGGACGATATTTGTCTTTCAGCCGGGCTGGATCGCGTCAAGGACGGGCTGAAATAACCCGCCCGCAATCGGTGGGACGCTGAAGCCTGCCTGTTACATGCTGTCGGGCGTTTTCGGCGGCACCACGAAGGCGCGCACGGCGGTGATGTTGAACGCTGCGGAGATGGCGGTGCACTTGCCGGTCGCGGGGTCCTTGTAGCCGTCCGCCAGCTCGTTCAGCCTCTCATAGAGCGCCGGGCAGCTATACCCATTGGGAATTTGAAGACCGCTGTTGCGCGCCCAGGAATCCCAGAATGAATGGTTGTCGTAATAGCCAGCCAAGATGCCGTTGGCGTGACCGTCCGGATGAATATCGATCTGAAACCGCGCGCCCCGGATAAAGGCGTCCGATGGGTTCTCCATGATATGCGCATCGACCGGATCGGTCATCAGCACGCCCTTGACGATCCTGCCATGGGTGGTCGCATGGAACACCGCCTCGTTCTCGGCTGCTTTCATGGTGGCGTCCGGCAACGGCGTCCCCGTTCCGTCCGTCATGAAGCCGTCACGGCTCTTATAGATGTCGACGGTAACGTTATCCGAGTTTTCCATATCGGTGACGTTCGATACCCGGATCAGCGTTATTTCGTTCCCCATCTTTAAACCCGCGTCCGTCGCCTGGTTGCGGCGGTTGTCTTCCTTGCGGACGCTTTTGATGCAAGCGGTCAAACGGGCCACCTGGTTATCGATTCCGGTC
>CAJCJC010000131.1 GCA_903970575.1 Alphaproteobacteria bacterium | reverse complement strand
AGGATGCGAAGACGCGCCTCAGCGAGGTGATTGAGCGAGCCTGCACCGAAGGGCCTCAAACCATCACCCGCCACGGCACGGAGCGTGCGATCCTGCTCTCGATCGAAGACTATCGAGCCTTGGCCGCGCATAAGCCAGATTTTAAAGCCTATCTGCTCGGCGGCCCCAAGGTGGATGACTTCGCCATCGACCGTGATCGCGACACGGGCCGCGCCGTCGAGCTGTAGACCGTGGCGACCGGCTATCTTCTCGACACCAATGTTATTTCGGAAACACGCAAAGCCCGCGCCGATAGCGGCGTCATTGCATTCCTATCAGCGGCGGAAGCTGCCGGGCTGTTCTTGAGCGTCCTGACCCTGGGAGAATTACGCAAGGGCGTCGCCGCCAAGTATCGGACCGATCCTCGCGCTGCCGATCAACTCGGCGCCTGGGTAGATGGCATCGAGACGATTTTCGCCGATCGCGTGCTGCCGATTGATGCTGCGATAGCGCGGCGTTGGGGCGAATTATCCGCCAACCGGAGTCTGCCGGTGGTCGATACGCTGATCGCAGCGACAGCGATCAGCCATGGCCTTACCTTGGTCACCCGCAACATCCGCGATGTCGAATCGACCGGCGTCCCGCTCGTCAATCCATGGCAGATACGATGATGCGTAACGGTTTGCCTGATCGACGCCACACTCGCCGAACTAGTGTCGTTCGCGAACGGCCATCTAATCAGCTTGCCTAGTCGCCGCGCTTGGGGTTGCCCGGCGGGCGGTCGACAATGACCCCATCGCATAGTCCATCCGTCCCGCTCAAAATTTTGTAATCCCGTCGGACTCAAGCCTGTAGGCCTCTGATTTCGGTGTTTGAATCGTGATCGATTTGACCCTGGACCCATGAATGACTTCGACGGTCCAGAAGGAATGAGGACCGTCCCAATGGAATACGAAATACCCACCTGATCCTGATACTTCGTTTTCTGGCACGCCGGGTCCGCCGAGACGGGCTTCGATGTCGGATAGGCGCACGCCAATCGTGAGTGTTCTGAGGAAATCGAGCGTCGCCTCACATGCAGTGAAACCGGCCCGATGTTCAGCGACTGCGGCGGCTTGTTCGGTCGCAAGGGAATCGTTGGGATCTGCCTTTGGCAGCTCGCAGGTAGCCTGGGCGAAGGACGGGAGCATAGCTCCGAGCAAAATAGCGATCCCACGAATTCCACGAAGGCGCTGCATCAAATCAATCCCTGTGAGTAGGCCTTGATTGGCCTTGCGCATCAGCCCTTGGCCTGCTCCACGATAGGCAGAATTCGGCCCAACCGGAAGGCGAATTGGCGTGATGGCGGTTTCCATCGGCAGCGTGATTGCCGCTAAGCCTCACCCTGGCGGATTCAACCAGGCCGTGCTTAAGTTCCTTGATCATTATGGGGACGGATATGCGATTGACCGGCATTCTCTTGGCCGCGCTGATTTGCTCGGTACTGATGGTATCGTTCACCGCTCATGCTCAAGCCGTAAGCCAGGAGCATCCGTCAGGGACGGTAACGAAAACAGTAAGGGTGCCGGTAATGAAAATCTGCGATAGCGCCATCCCTGACTGTTGGACCTACGACATCGCGGATAACGGCGACATGCCACTTGAATGCGTTTGGGAGTATCTCGAACTGGTGCGGCTCTTTTCCCGTCCTTGTGGTCAGGGGGAATCAGATATTCAGCTGTTCCTCAACAACGCCATCCGTGAACTCGCCGTCCCAATCGCAAACGGGCGACCACAGCCGTTCACACCGGATGACCTTGAAAAGGAGGCAACTAGGCGTCTGTCAGAGGAAGCCTCAGGCATCGCCCAGAAATCACCTGAGGAAATGAAGAAAATTTGCGGCGCCGGGGCATGGCCCTCGATGCACCAGCGCGTCCTGTCTATAGAGGCGAAAGGGACTATTAAGGCGCTATTAGCTAACCCGCAGCACTCGGTAAAGTGCAGCCTCCTTTAAGAGCGCGGCAATAGCCACACTCGCGCAAACCGGCGCCGTGCCACGGACAGCACGGCGCCGTTCGCGAATAGCTACCTAGTCAGTTTGCCCCACCAGCCGCGCTTGGGGTTTTCCGGCGGGCGGTCGACTACGACGACGTCGATGGCGGGGTTGGGGGCGGCGGGTTCGGCGTGAGCGTGGGCGTCGCCGTTCGGCTCAGCGGCCTTCGCGGGCTCAGGGGCTGGTTCCGGGGCCACGATGACGGGTTCGACGACGATCTCGGGGGCGGCCTTTGGTGCAGGCGGGGGCGGTTCGACGACGGTGATCGGGATGATGACCGGTTCGGCGGTGGCCACGACTGGCTCGGCGACGATTTCGGCCGCGATCACGACTGGTTCGTCGAATTGCTGCCTCGGCCAGTCATAGACGGGCTCGCCCGATTCGCTGAAGGTGGTCTGGGCGGCCAGATTCTCTTCGCCCGGACGGCCACGATTGCGGCGACGGCCGCCGCGGCGGCCACGGCGGCGGCGCTTGGGGGAGGAGTCGTCGTCGTTGCCGGGAGCGGCGGCAACGCCCTCTGCACCCTCTTCCTCGCCTTCTTCCGATTCGCCGGCTTCGGCGGAGACCGATTCGGTGTCGCGCGGTGCCTGGGCTGCGGCGTCCTCTCGACCACGGCTACGGCGGCGTCGACCACGGCGGCGCTTCTTCGGGCTGCCATCGGCGTTGGTGCCTTCGCTGGCCCCTTCCTCGTCGCCGCTTGCGGCCGATTCCTCGGCCTCATGCGTCTCGACGATTTCTTCTTCCTCGACATCATCCTCGTCTTCGACGTCATGGATGACCGGTGCTGTCGGCAGATGCACGACTTCGCCCGGTGCG
>CAJCJC010000130.1 GCA_903970575.1 Alphaproteobacteria bacterium | reverse complement strand
CCGCCGTGAATCAGGCTGACCGATTTTAGTCGAAGGTCTTCCATGAATCTATCTGCCATTATAATAGGCCTGATAACTAAAAATGATATGGCACGCGGCAAGATTTCCGAAACTCTAGCGCGAACGTGGCGACATCCAGGCTATTGCGCCCGGTAAGACGCCTCGGACGTGCGCTCGTTTTTTCCGATGGTTCCTCGATGGGCGACGTCCCGCCAGCCGGCGAAAATGCACGATCCCACTTCCACGACGCCGATATAAGCGCCGCAGCCGACGCTAAGATCGCCTTGGAATGGATAATCGAGCGCGTTATTGATCGATTGCTCCGTTCCGGTCACGATTAAGCATCGCGCGGCTCGCTATCCGCGCGCATACGCCTCGCTCTCCGGCAAGATTTTTCAACGATGAAGGATGGAAACCCGATGAAGCGTTCCGAACTGACCGAGAAGATACTCGATATCAAACGTGACAAAGGCTGGACCTGGCGGCTGATCTGCGACGAAATCGGTGGCGTCTCGGACACGCTCATCGTCGGCGCTCTGCTGGGGCAGATGAAGCTCGTGAAGCCGCTGGCTCGCAAGGCGGCCGAGCTCTTTGGTCTCTCCCAGGCCGAGGAGGCGATGCTGAACGAAACGCCGATGCGCGGCATGCCGATGCCGCCGACCGACCCGCTACTCTATCGCTTCTTCGAGATGGTGATGGTGAACGGCCCGGCTTGGAAGGCGTTGATCGAGGAGGAGTTCGGCGACGGGATCATGTCCGCGATCGATTTCGATTGCGACCTGTCACGGCTGCCGCACGAAAAGGGCGACCGCGTAAAATTCACCCTGACCGGCAAATTCCTGCCCTACCGATACTACGGCGCCGAGCAGGGGCTACCCGAATTCGGCTACAAGGAAGAGTGATCCGGCCCGTCCACACCCCCTAATAACGGCCCGTCAGCTATCGCGGCAACTCGGAGCGTCCCATCAGCGCTTCATCGACCGCGCGGGCGCATTGACGCCCCTCGCGGATTGCCCAAACCACGAGCGACTGGCCCCGGCGGGCGTCCCCCGCCACGAACACGTTCTTGTGCGATGTCAGATAATCGATGTCGGTCGCCTTGACGTTGCCGCGGGCGTCGAGCGCGATCTCGAGCTGTTCCAGAACCCCGCCATGCACTGGCGCGACGAACCCCATGGCGAGTAGCACGAGGTCCGCCTTGATGTGGAAGGCGCTGCCGGGAACTTCCTGCATGGCCATCCGTCCATCCGCGCCCTTACCCCAGGCGACGCGCACCGCGTCAAGGCCGGTCACCCGTCCGTTTTCTCCGGTGAACGCCTTGGTCGCCACCGCGAATTCCCGCTCGCAGCCTTCCTCATGCGAGCTTGAGGTGCGGAGCTTCAGCGGCCAATAGGGCCAGGTCGACAGCTTGTCCTCGTGTTCCGGAGGCATCGGCATGATCTCGAGCTGCGCCACCGAATTGGCTTTTTGCCGGTTGGAGGTTCCGATGCAATCCGATCCGGTATCGCCGCCGCCGATTACGAGCACGTCGCGTCCGGTCGCCAGGATTTCCCGCTCGGTAACCTTCTCGCCAGAGACCCGCTTGTTCTGTTGCGGCAGGAACTCCATCGCAAAATGCACTCCCTCCAGGTCATGGCCGGGGACGGGAAGGGTGCGCGGCGCCTCAGCCCCGATGGCGAGCACGATCGCGTCGTATTCGCGCAGCAACCGATCGACCGGCATATTGACGCCGATATGCGTGTTGGGATGGAACTCGACGCCCTCGGACCGCATCTGCGCGATGCGCCGATCGATCACGTGCTTCTCCATCTTGAAATCGGGAATGCCATAGCGGAGCAATCCACCGATCCGCGCCGCCTTCTCATAGACGGCGACCATGTGGCCGGCACGGGCCAATTGCTGCGCGGCGGCGAGCCCGGCAGGGCCGGAGCCGATCACGGCGACACGTTTCCCGGTGCGATGGGCGGCGATCTGGGGCTGGACCCAGCCTTCCTCCCAGCCGCGCTCGATGATCGCGTGCTCGATCGTTTTGATCGTCACCGGCTCCTCGACGAGGTTCAGCGTGCAGGCCGCCTCGCACGGCGCCGGACACACGCGGCCGGTGAAGTCCGGGAAGTTATTGGTCTGATGCAGGATTTCCAGCGCAGTCCGATGCGCGCCCGTGTGAACCAGATCGTTCCATTCCGGGATGATGTTATTGACCGGGCAACCCTGATGGCAATAGGGAACCCCGCAATCCATGCAGCGCGCCCCTTGGAGGCGAAGCTCATCCTCCGGCAGCGGGCGCACGAACTCCTTATAATTATTCAGTCTTTCATTCACGGGCGCGTAGGAACGGTCGCGCCGTGGGAACTCGAGAAAACCCGTCGGTTTGCCCATTACGCGCCTACCGCGACACTGACTTCGGAGCGCTCCGTCGCGCGGGATTTCGCCTGCATCTGTTGCAGGGCGCGGCGATATTCGATCGGCATCACCTTCACGAATTTGGATCGCGTATTTTCCCAATCCGCTAGCAGCGCCGCGCCGCGCGGGCTGCCGGTGAAATGGACATGACGTTCGATCAGCATCCGTAACCGGCGTGCATCGCCTTCGGTCATATTGTGAAGCAATTCCACCAACCCATGCGCTTCCAGGCTGCCGCCCAAATGGTCAAGGGCTTCAAGAGC
>CAJCJC010000129.1 GCA_903970575.1 Alphaproteobacteria bacterium | reverse complement strand
CGATACTATGGCCGACGGGCTGTTCTCGCCATTCCGACTGGGCGATCTGACGCCGCGCAACCGCGTCGTCATGGCGCCGATGACCCGCAGCCGGGCCGGCGACGGCGACGCCCCGACCGATCTCGCCGTCCAATATTACCGCCAGCGCGCCACTGCGGGGCTGATCGTAACCGAAGGCACGCAGCCGAGCGCCAACGGCAAAGGGTATTGCCGCACGCCCGGCATCCATACCTCCCACCAGATCGCGGGGTGGCGGGCCGTGACCGACTCGGTGCATGACGAGGGCGGCCGCATCGTGCTGCAGATCATGCATTGCGGCCGCATCGCCAGCCGGCTCAACAAGGACCCGGGCAGCGAAACCGTGGCCCCCTCCCCCATCCGCGCTAAGGGCCAGATGTTCACCGACGTCGCCGGGATGGTCGATTTCGACGCGCCGCGCGCGCTGGAAACCGTCGAAATGCCGGCGGTCATCGATGAATTCAGGCAGGCGACGGAAAACGCGCTGCTCGCCGGCTTCGACGGAGTCGAACTGCACGCGGCGAGCGGCTATCTGCCGATGCAGTTCCTCTCCACCGGGACGAACAGGCGCACCGATCGCTATGGTGGCGCTGTCCGGAACCGCATCCGCGCCGTGGTGGAGATGCTAGAGGCGATGACCGGAGTCGCCGGCGCGGGGCGAGTGGGCCTGCGCATCTGCCCAGGCGTCACGTTCAACGATATCCAAGATGACGATCCGATCGAGACCTATAGCGCCTTGCTAAGCGCGGTCGCCCCGGTAGGACTCGCCTATCTCCATCTCATTCTGCTGAAAACGCCCCAGATTGATGGGCTGGCGGTCGCGCGGGCGCTTTTCACCGGCCCGCTGATCCTGAACGACAGCATCACGCTCGACCAGGGCAACGAACTGGTGGATACGGGAATCGCCGCGGCGGCATCGTTCGCCAGGCATTTCATCGCCAACCCGGACCTCGTGCGGCGGCTTCGCGACGGCGCCGAACTGGCGCCGTTCGACCGCAAAACCCTCTATACGCCGGGCGCGGCGGGATATACCGACTATAAAAAGCTGCCTTAGGAATCTCGGGAGGAAACCATGGCTGACCGGATGACCGGCAAGGTCGCGTTCATTACCGGCGGGAGCGACGGCATCGGCCGGGCGACCGCGATAAGGCTGGCCGAGGAAGGCGCGCATGTCGTGATCTGCGCCCGCCGGCCCGGTCCGTTAGGCGAGGCCGAGGCTGCGGTGAAGGCGGTCGGCGGCTCGGTCGAGGCGCTTAAGCTCGATGTGGGGGACGCGGCCGCTTATGAAGAGGCGATCGCCGACGTTGCTGAACGCCACGGACACCTCGATGTTCTCGTCAACAACGCGATGTCCGTCCATTACGCGCCGATTTTGGACACCTCGCTTGAGGATTGGCGGGAAGATTTCCGCGTGAACGCGGACGCCGTGTTCGTCGGCACGAAAGCCGCGCTGCGCGTGATGTATGGGCAACGCAGTGGGTCGATCATCAATATCGCCTCGACCAACGGCCTGCTGGCGATGGTGGCGATGAGTAGCTATTCCGCCTCCAAGGCGGCGCTGATCCATTTTAGCGCGGTCGCGGCGCTGGAGGCCGCGCCGTATGGCGTGCGCGTCAACGTCATCGCCCCGGGCCAGATACTGACGCCGGCCGTCGAGAATTTCGCCAAGGTGGACCCCGATCGGGCCGCGCGCTCGACCGCGCTGATCCCGATGAAACGCGCGGGCCAGCCGCGCGAGTTGGCCAACGCCGTCCTGTTCCTGGCGTCCGACGAATCGAGCTTTGTCACCGGCGCATGCTTGCCGGTCGACGGCGGCAAATCCGTCCAGATGAACATGCCCGCCTGAACCTGTGCGCTAACCGGTTCGGCGGCTAACGCCCCGATCGAATCCACGCGCCCCGGTCGCGTACGCCGTGGGCGGCGCGGATTTACGTAGCCGCTTCAATTCGTTTTGGTAACGGCGTTTGGCCGGATTGGCGGCGTTCACTGCGGCCAATACGACGCCAGCGCCACGCGATTCCAGCAATTGAGCGATCTCGGCATGCCACGGATCGTTCATTTCGAGACGCCGAACGGCTAACCCCCAGCTATCGGGATATAGCTTACCGCATAATATCTCATGAAATCGCGCCGGATTCGCGCCAAACCTGCGGGTTAGTTCACTGAAAATCATTCCGTCCGCGCGCAGAACATGCACCGACATAGCGTCTTCGAGGGTCAAACCGGGCAAACTCGCGTGCCGCATGTCGCTTTCTCCATCGCATATGGTCTGGACAACGTGAGCTTTCCCTACTCCCTGCGCTGTGAAAACAAAACGACGTTTCCGGATTTAACCGAAAACAAGTGATCAATATAAAAAGCTCGGCGGGCGATATACGCCGGCCGAGCTTTAGTAAGCGTCACATCGATCGCTCGAGCGATCGATGTGATAACAACCAGTTACGAGGTCATCGCGCCGCCATAGACGATGGTGACCCGGCGATTTTGTGGCTCACGTACGCCATCGGCCGTCGGGACCAGAAGGTCTTTCTTGCCCTTGGCGACAATCTCGATCTCGCTGGATTTGATGCCCATCTTCTCGAGCTCGGCCGCCACCGATTCGGCGCGGCGTCGCGATAGTCGCATATTGTAGGCGTCAGACCCAACCGTATCCGTGTGACCGGTGACGACGAGTTCCGTCGCCTTGGCCGGAGCGGCGTTCTTGGCCGCCTGATCGACGATCGCTACGGCCTGGCTGCTCAAATCCGACTTGTTGAAGTCGAAGAAGACCATATAGCTATGCGCGACCGAAGCTGGCATTGGAGCCTGAGCCGGCGGCGGAACGTACGCAGCCGCCTCCGCAGGCGCCGCCGCCTGCCCCGCGCCGAACTTAGCCGTGGCTTTCAAATAGGCGAAACGCCCTGTGTTGTCATACCCCGCCGCGCCAATATAGACGTCGCCATTCGTTATCAGGAACGGCGGCGACTTGTCGAACAGGTTATCGACACCAACCGTCATGCTATAATTGTCAAGAGTGTAGGTGATGGCGATATCGTGGTAAAAAACCCCCGCCGTTTCGTTCCCTTCGAAATCGCCGGCTCCGACGGTTGGACATGTTACAGTGCCATAAACGCAGTAAGTGCTCTGATCCGCGTTCTTGAGGCCGCCATAGTATCGGCTTGTCCATAGGACCGACCAGTTATCCTGGGAATAACCGAGCGAGACTGTCGCTTTCCAGCGCGGCTCGCCACTGTTGGCGCCAACATTCGTATTGTTGAACGTACCCGCGAATTGCTGCTTGCCGCCGCCCAGGCTGATGAGATCGTCGCTCAAGAGGTAGGTCGCGGAGCCGTTTATTTGGAAGTGGCCGTCGAACGGCAAGTCGACCTTTTCCGCATTGAAGCCATAGGAGACCGCAAACTCCAGGCCGTCGGTGTTTTCATCGGCGATGTTGCCATTGATCGTGTCGACAAACCCCAAATTGCCGGTTCCTCCGGGCCCTTGACGGGTAATCAAGCTGCAAGCCGCCGTCTGCGTAATCACATACGCCACGCCGCCGTAGCATGCGTTGAGCAACGCGTTCGGATCGTATGATCCAATCTCGTCGCGGATTAGGACCGTATAATAATCCACGCTGAACGTGAAGTTCGGAATGAAAGTTGGCGTAAACACGCCCCCTGCGTTCCATTGCTGCGACGTTTCCGGCCTCAAGGCAGCGTTGCCACCAATCAGCGTGGTCAACTGGTTGACCTGTGTCAGGCTGGCGGGATTGCCGCCATTGACCTTCAAGCATGCGGGAGTGGTCGCATAAGCGCCTCCAGTCGCGCAGGGATCCGAACCTCCGGGCGCGTCCTGGGTGGTGCCGCCATAAAGTTCCTTGACCTGAGGGGCACGGAAGCCGGTGGAGTTGGAGCCTCTGATTCTAAAATCGTCGTCGATGGCCCAGTTTAATCCGGCCTTATAGGTCAATGCACGGCCGAATGTGCTATAATAATCGTAACGCGCGGACGCATCGATATCGAAGCTCTTGACGAAGGGCAGGTCGCCCAAGATGGGAGCTTGGACTTCGATATAACCCGAACCAACGGTATACCCGCCCGCTGTAGCCTCGGAGAACACCGTCGCATCGCCTTGCTGGGTTATAGTGTCGGGGTTGGCGAACCCATTCTCAGTCCGGTATTCGAAACCGATAGACGCCTTTATGGGGCCACCGGGCAGTTCCGGCACGAAAGGCACTTTGCCCGAAATGTTACCGTAGGCAACGCTTTCGCTATATTCACTAATTTCGGTATTGTCGAAGACAAGATACTTTGATTGCGCTGGCGTCAGCGAATTATAGCCAAAGTAATTCGCAACGGAGCACCCGTTCGCGGCGTCGGCGCCGCAGGGAATCGCCCCCGCCAACTGAAGCGCGTGCTCCAGATTAACCTCGTTTTGGACTTGATAGGTCGCGTCGGAGCGACCGTAAAAATATCCCGCCTCCCAATGATAATCGTCGTAAAGCGTTCCCTGAAGGGCGAACCGGAAGCGGTAGGTACTGATGTTGTCGTTATAAACGCGTGGGCCATTTTCGAAGCGGCGCGTCAAAATTGGAACAACTGAACTGGTCGTGGGCGCGGCGCCCGTGGCCGAAGTGTAGAGAGCGGTGGGAAAATAAGGGTTTGCCAGGAGAGGTCCCCCGGACGTCTGCTGATAATACGCCGGAACGTAAAGACCCTGCGGAAACTTCGACGTGAAGACATTAAATCCAAGCGGCTCGGGATTTAGCTCTTCCTGGGACTGGCGGTTGGTGTAGAAAC
>CAJCJC010000128.1 GCA_903970575.1 Alphaproteobacteria bacterium | reverse complement strand
TCGGTCGACATCTTCATCCTCTACCCCGCCGGCCGCACCTCCGACGTTCAGCGCAAGCAGATGACGACCGTGCCGAGCGCGAATGTGCACGCCATCGCGATCGAGGCCTGCCGCGACCGTGACGCCGTCGATATCTTCATCCTCTACCCCGCCGGCCGCACCTCCGACGTCCAGCGCAAGCAGATGACGACGGTGCCGAGCGCCAATGTCCATGCCATCGCCATCGAGGGCAATTTCGACGATTGCCAGGCGCTGGTGAAGGCAATGTTCAACGATGCCGGTTTCCGCGACACGCTTTCGCTGGCGGCGGTCAATTCGATCAACTGGGCGCGAATTATGGCCCAGATCGTCTATTACGTCGTGGCCGCGGTGGCGCTGGGCGCGCCGGGACGCAAGGTCAGCTTCGCCGTGCCGACCGGCAATTTCGGCAATGTCTACGCCGCCTACGCCGCTCGCCGGATGGGCCTGCCGATCGAGCGCTTGATCGTCGGGACCAACAGCAACGACATTCTGGCGCGGTTCTTCGCGACGTCCGAAATGTCCAAGGCCGCCGTAATCCCAACCTACAGCCCCAGCATGGATATCCAGGTCTCCAGCAATTTCGAACGGCTTCTGTTCGAAATCGCCGGCCGCGACCCGGAAGCGGTAAAGGCCAGAATGGCGGAATTCCAGGCGACCGGCGCCTTTCGCGTCACCAACGCGATGTTCGCGGAAATTGGCGGATTGTTCGCGGCCAGCGCCGTCGACGACGAAGCGACCAAGGCGACCATCGCGGATGTGTATCGGCGAACCGGGCTGGTGCTCGACCCGCATAGCGCGGTCGGCGTCACCGCCGCGCGGCGCCTGGAAAAGGGCTCGCAGGCGCCGGTCATCTCCCTCGCCTGCGCCCATCCCGCCAAATTCCCCGAAGTCGTGACGGCGGCGACCCGACTCCATCCGGCCCTGCCGCCGCATCTGGCAGATTTATTCGATCGGCCCGAGCGCATCGTGACGCTGCCCAACGATCTTGCGTCCGTGCAGGCCTATGTCAAAGCCCGTGCGCGGATATTCGCCTGACGCCTTGGCGCGCCAACCCCGCGATTTACGCGCTTCGCGTCGCCCTGTAACGTGCTTATCGGAACGCGGGCGCGGCCGTTGGCCTTAAACTACGAGACCGTGCTCAGTGCTTATCGGATGCGCCTGACCTAACATGCCGAAACCTCCCGCCTTCACCCCATGACCGTTTGGGCGATCATTCCGGCAAGTCCGCTGGAGGACGGCAAATCGCGGCTGGCCGACGCGCTGACACCGGAGGAGCGATACAGGCTTAATCGGGAATTCTTCCGCCATACCTTGGCGACGACGGCGGACGTGCTCGATAGGGCCCGCATCCTGGTCGTCAGCCGCTCCCAGGGGTTGCTTGAAACCGCCAACGCGTTCGGCGTCCGAACGCTACTGGAGGCAAGCCCGTACGGCCTGAACCAGGCGTTGACCCAGGCCGCCGAATACGCGCGAGCAGCGGGCGCGAGCACGATTCTTTCGATCAGTTGCGACCTCCCCTTCCTGACGGCGGAGGAGCTGACTTCATTGCTGACGGCGTCGCGCCGCCACGACGGCTTGGCCATCGCCGGCGACCGCGCCGGAACCGGCACCAATGCCCTGGTCGTCTCGCCGCCCGGATGCATTCCCTATTGCTACGGACCCGGCAGCTTCGACGCCCATCTCCAGGCCGCCGCGGCCAGCGGACTCGGGATGGAAATCGTGCGGCGCGCCGGGCTATCCTTCGATATCGATACGCCCGACGATTTGGAGCAGATGGAAGACATTATGCGCGAGACCCTCCCCATCGGCAGGGCGGGCTCCAGCTTCGGGCTGAACCGGACGATGGTGAAGGACAAGGTGATCGATGCCGTCTGAATACCAGGACCTTATGGATGCGGACCTGCCATCCCTGATGGGGCGCGCCGCCGCGCTGCGCGATTCGGGCCATGGCCGGCTGCACAGCTATTCGCCGAAGGTGTTCATCCCGCTGACCCATCTGTGCCGGGATGTCTGCCACTATTGCACCTTCGCGCGGCCGCCCAGGCGCGGCGAGGCGGCCTTCATGACGCTGGAGCAGGTGCTCGACGTGGCGCGGGCCGGCGCCGCCGCGGGCTGCACCGAGGCCCTGTTCACGCTGGGCGATAAGCCGGAACTGCGCTATGGCGCGGCGCGGGACGCTCTGGCCGAACTGGGCCACGCGACCACGCTGTCCTATCTGGAAGAGGCCGCCCGTTTGGTGCTGAATGAGACCGGCCTTTTGCCCCATATCAACGCCGGGGTGATGGACGCGGACGATATCGCCGCCCTGCGCCGCGTCTCGGTCAGCCAGGGGCTGATGCTGGAAAGCGCGTCCGACCGCCTGTCGCTGAAGGGCGGCCCGCAT
Organism: Alphaproteobacteria bacterium; assembly: GCA_903970575.1. Lineage (GTDB taxonomy): Bacteria > Pseudomonadota > Alphaproteobacteria > BOG-932 > Roseiterribacteraceae > BOG-932. The sequence goes on along the minus strand of CAJCJC010000128.1, from coordinate 411 downwards.
TACGGCTCCCCCGATAAGCTGCCGGCGCGGCGGCTGGAGACGATTCGCCTGGCGGGCCAGCTGCGGGTTCCCTTCACCACCGGCATCCTGATCGGCATCGGCGAGACCCGGGCCGAGCGCATCCAGTCCCTGCTCGCGATCCGCGACCTCCATCTGGAATACGGCCATATCCAGGAGGTGATCGTTCAGAATTTCCGGGCCAAGCCCGGAACCCGGATGGCGAACGCCGCGGAGCCCGATCTGGACGATCTGCTATGGACCATTGCCATGGCGCGCATCCTGCTGGGCCCCGCGATGAACATCCAGGCTCCGCCCAACCTGACGCCGGGCGAGTATGGCAGGCTGATCGCGGCGGGGATCAACGATTGGGGCGGCATCTCCCCGGTGACGCTCGACCATGTCAACCCGGAG
>CAJCJC010000127.1 GCA_903970575.1 Alphaproteobacteria bacterium | reverse complement strand
AATCAACCTCGAGGACAGCCCACTCGGCGGGCTTCGCGTTGTGTTAACGTTGCCGCGATAAACGCCGGCCTCGGCTGCGGATTATTTCGTCTTTTGGAGCGCGCTCTTAAGCTCGGTCAGGCTTTCGCCGATCCGCTTCGTCAAGACGTCTGCCGCCTCCGTATTGGATTTGGCCACCATTTCGGTCAACTCGCGCAGATTGGCCAGCGCCTTCTCGAAGGCGGATTTCACGAGCTCGGTCTGCTGGGCCACTTTCTGTTCGGGCGCGCCTGTCGCCATCATGTCGCGCAGAACTGTCGAGCTTTCCTCGACCATCTGGCGCAGAATCTCTCCCTGGCGGCGCATAATGGCCTGAATGCCCTCGATGGCGAGCTGGTTGGCGGCGTTCACCGCCTCAATATTGCGACGCTGCGTGGAAAGCAGCGATTCGATATCGAATCCCGGCACCCGAAACTCCGAGAAAATCTTTGTGAAGTCGTTTTCCATAAACGGGAAATTCGGTTGTCCGGCCATGCTATCCCCCTGGATTCATGTTGCAGTGCAGCAAAGATGGCGATTTATACGCGCGGCCCTTGTCCAAAGTCAATCGATCTCCGCGTCATTTTGTTGCGCCTTTGGCTTGCGGGGCGCGCGCGGCTTGGGCTTCGGCTCGGGCTGCGTTTCCGCGACCGGTCCCTCGGTCGGCGCCGGCTCGGTCGGGCTTGTCGGCCCGAACCCGCCCCCGAACAGCGATTTCGCCCGGTCGAGGCCACGATCGAGGGCGGCCATCGTCTTCGCGAGGTCCTGATTTTCATCGCCGAGCCATACCCGCACGACGGAGAGGTAGATCGCGCCCAACGCCGCGAGCTTAAGCGGCATGGCCGGTCCCGCGATATCGATGCGCGCGCCGGCGAACATCCAGGAGACCGCGCGGGGCAGGGCCGCCGCCATGACGAGGCCGCTGGCCGGATCGAACGGCAGTTCCTTGGCGACACGACGAATGCCGTCGCGGTAGGGCAACATGGCGTCGAAACGCTCCATGATGATGTCGAACAACCGGTCTCGCGGCTTGTCGTCGATGTCGCCGGACGCTGCGCCGTCCAGCATCCGCCGATCGATCATGCGCTCGAATCCGTCGAGAATATCGTAACGGGACGCGAAGCAGCGCGAGACTTCGCCCAGGCTGATTCCCGCCTCGATCGCGATGTCGCCCAGCGACAGGCCGCGCCAGCCCGATTGTCCCGCGAGGCGAAGGGCGGCCGCGGCGATCGTGTCGTAATTGGTCGGCTGATTGTCGGATGATGTCATTGGTGTCTCCGTTATGGTTTTGGCCGCGTGAACGCCGCGGCCGCGAGTGATATCCAGCCCAGAATAAAGGCCGAGCCGCCGAGCGGCGCCACCGCGCCCAGCCAGCGCGGGAAGTGAAAAGCCAAACCGTAGAGGGCGGCCGCAAACAGGATGCTTCCGACCATGAACAGCCATTGCGCGACGCTGGCCATCCGGCCGCCAAGTCGTCCCGCGCCGGCCAGGGCGACCACAGCCAGCATGGCCAGCGCGTGAAGCGATTCGTATTGACTGCCGGTATGGAGCCAACCGATTTCTTTCGCCTGGGTTTCCGCGTCAAGCCCATGCGCGGCGAATGCGCCCACGATCACCGATACGGCCCCGCTCGTCGCGGCGAACGCGATCCAGCCCGGCGCCGCGCCAGCGGTCTTCCCCTCGGTGGGGGGCCTCGCCTCGACGGTCTCGATTTGATCCAAGATCGACATCCCGTTAATTTCGCTTTGCGCCATCGCATTCAGGGGCCTAAAAGTCCGGTCTCAAAAATCGATCTCCGAAACTCGGCTCCTTGGAAACCTTTACACGCGAACCCCCTTACATTGAATGACGTTCCTTCAGTCGCGCTCGCTCGCGATAACGGCGAGATCGTGCTGACGGTCGTTGTGCCGGTTAAGAACGAAGCGGACAATATTTTCCCGCTCGTGGCGGAGATTCGCGCCGCGTTGGCCGGCGGTCCCGCCTATGAAATCCTTTATGTCGACGATGGCAGCACCGACGCGACCCGCGCGCGGCTGGATGAGCTGGTGGGATCGGATTTGCGCGTCCTCGCCCATGCTAAAAGCTGCGGGCAGAGCGCGGCTTTGCGCACAGGCGTGCAAAACGCCAAGGGCGGGGTGATCGCCACCCTGGACGGCGATGGTCAGAACGATCCGGCGGACCTGCCGCGGCTGGTCTCCACCTTTCTCAACCCCGCCTCGGTTCCCAACCTCGGCATGATCGCGGGGCAGCGCGTCAAGCGCCGCGACAGCGCGATCAAACGCTGGTCGTCCCGCATCGCTAACCGGGTGCGGGCGTCGATGTTGGGCGACGACACGCCGGACACAGGCTGCGGCCTTAAGGTATTCTCGCGCGACGCCTTTCTGTTGCTGCCCTATTTCGATCATATCCACCGCTTCCTTCCCGCGCTCATGCGGCGCGAGGGGTTCGTGGTGGGGCTGGAGCCGGTCAACCACCGGCCGAGGATCCATGGGCGCTCGAAATATGGCGTCAATAACCGACTCTGGGTCGGCATCGTCGATTTGTTCGGCGTCTACTGGTTGCAGCGGCGGATGCGGCGGCCCACGCTAATTGGCGATATTCCGCGAGAGGATTGATGAAATGACCGCGACCGAAATCGACGTGCTTGGCGTCGGCAATGCGATCGTCGATGTCTTGGCCGAGGTCGACGACGATTTCCTCGTCGCCGAGGGCATCGCCAAAGGCGGCATGACCCTGATCGACACCGCCCGCGCGAGCGCGCTCTATGCGCGCATGCCGCCCGGCGTCGAGGTTTCGGGCGGTTCGGCCGCCAATACGATGGCGGGCATCGCATCGCTGGGCGGACGCTGCGCCTATATCGGCAAGGTCGCGGCCGACCAGTTGGGCGCCGTGTTCGCGCATGACATCGAGGCGGCGGGCGTCGGTTTCGCGACGCCGCCGCTCGTCGATTCCGAGCCCACCGCGCGCTGTCTCATCCTGATCACCCCGGACGCTCAGCGGTCGATGAACACCTTCCTTGGCGCGAGCACGTTCCTCGATTCCTCCGATATCGACGCCGATCTGATCGCCGCCGCGCAGGTGACCTATCTCGAGGGCTATCTCTTCGATCGGCCCGAAGCGAAGGCCGCTTTCTTTGCCGCCGCCGACATCGCCCATCGGGCGGGTCGCCGGGTCGCCCTGACCTTGTCGGATACGTTCTGCGTCGAGCGCCATCATGCCGAGTTCACCCGTTTGGTCGCGGAGGTCGATATCCTCTTCGCCAACGAGGGGGAGGCGCGGGCCTTGACCGGCGAAGCCGATTTCGAATCGTCGGTGCGCGCCTTGGCGGCCCATTGCCCGATCGTTTGCGTCACCCATGGCGCGAACGGGTCGGTCATCGCGGCCGAGGGAAAGGTGCATCCCATCGCCGCCGCGCCGGTCGAGCGGGTGGTCGACACCACCGGGGCCGGGGATCTTTACGCCGCCGGCGTGCTGTACGGAATCACAACCGGTCATGACCTTCCGACGTCTGGGCGGTTCGGCTCCATCGCGGCGGCGGAGGCGATCGGCCATGTCGGCCCCAGGCCGCGGCAATCGCTGAAGGCGTTGATTGGCGCATAGCCCGACTTGGCCGCCATCGCGATGAGGGTCGTAGCTTGCGTCGCGGCCTTCGCCTGGATAACGATACCGATCTGTTTCCCCGTGTCGGCGCAGCCGACGCCCCAGCCTCGAACCGCGCTTTCTATGCAGGGCGAGCCGCGCTATCCGCCGGACTTCGCCCATGTCGATTATGTCGACCCCGACGCGCCCAAGGGCGGGACCTTCGTCGAGGCGACGATCGGCAGCTTCGACACCGTCAATCCCTGGATCATCGGCGGCGTCTATAACCAGCGCATCGGCCTCACCTATGACCGGCTGATGCAGAGGGCCGAGAACGAGCCCTATACGCTGTATGCGCTAGTGGCGCGAACGGTCACCATCCCAGACGACCGGTCATGGATGGAGTTCGCGCTCGACCCAAGGGCCAAATTCAGCGACGGACATCCGATCACCGCCGACGACGTCATCTTCAGCTATGAGACGCTGCGCCGCTGGGGCCGGCCCTATTATCGGAACGCCTACGCGCAGGTGACGGAGGCGAGGCGGATCGACGACCTTCATATCCGCTTTATTCTGGCGCCGGGGGAGCAGCGCGAGACGGTTATGAATCTGGCGCAAATGCCGCTTTTGGCCCGGCATTACTGGGCGGGGCGCGACTTCAACCATCCGACCTTGGACCCGCCCGTCACCAGCGGCCCTTACCGCATCGCCGCGATCGACCCCGGCCGCTCCATCACCTATGCCCGCCGCGACGATTATTGGGCCAAGGACCTGCCGATCAATGTTGGCCAGTATAATTTCGACATCGTGCGCGACGATTATTACCGCGACGACAACGTCGCGCTGGAGGCTTTCAAGGCCGGCGCCTATAATTTTCGCTGGGAATTCGACGCCACCAAATGGATGACCGGCTATGATTTTCCCGCCGCCAGGGACGGCAGGGTGGTGCGGGAGGATATCCCCGAGCATCGGGTCGACTGGATGCGCGCCCTGATCTTCAATTTGCGGCGCCCGATCTTCGCCGATCGGCGGGTGCGCGAGGCGCTGAGCCTCGCCTTCGATTTCGAATGGATGAACCGCGCCCTGTTTCGCAATTCGTTCAGGCGCATCGAAAGCTATTTCCCCAATTCGGAACTTGCCGCCGGCGGCCTGCCGTCGGAGGGCGAGGTGGCGCTGCTGGAGCCGTTCCGCGCCGAGCTTCCGCCGGAGGTTTTCGGGCCGGCTTTCCGAGCGCCGATGACGGATGGCAGCGGCGACGAGGGGTTGCGCCCCAATTTGCGCTTGGCGATGGGTTTGCTCGAGGCGGCTGGGTGGGTGGTGCGCGACGGCCGGCTGGTGGACGGCAAGACCGGCGCGCCCTTCGCCTTCGAGATATTGCTGCACGACCCGCATGACGAGCGCATGGCGCTGCCCTTCGCCCGAGCGCTGAAGCGGCTTGGCGTCGCCGCGACCGTCCGCACGATCGACGAGCCGCAATATATCCAACGCCGCAGCCAGTTCGATTTCGACATGATCATGGATTACTGGGACCAGTCGCCTTCGCCGGTGACCGAGCCGCGCATCTATTGGAGCAGCCGCGAGGCCGACCTCAACGGCAGCCGTAATTATGCCGGCATCAAATCGCCCGCGGTCGATGCTCTGACCGACTCCATCGCCGACGCCAAGGACCGCACTCAGCTGCTCGACCGGGTCCATGCTCTGGACCGGGTCATGACCTGGAGTTACTACATCATTCCG
>CAJCJC010000126.1 GCA_903970575.1 Alphaproteobacteria bacterium | reverse complement strand
GGCCTTTGGAGTTCGACCTGCAGGGCGTGAAGTCTGGCGTAAAGCCCGTCGCGCATCTGAACCAGCGACCCATGATCCCCGGTCTCTATAATCCGGCCGCCTTGCATCACGACGATCTTATCGGCGTTGACGATCGTGCTGAAGCGATGCGCGATCACGATGGATGTGCGCCCCTGCATCAACTTTTGCAGCCCATCCTGAACCAGCCTCTCTGATTCAGAGTCCAGCGCGCTTGTGGCCTCATCGAGAATGATCAGCCCGGGATCCCGCAGAAGGGCGCGCGCGATCGCGACGCGCTGTTTCTCGCCGCCGGATAGTTTTACCCCACGCTCTCCGACACGGGTTTCGTATCGATCCGGCAATTTGCTGATAAAGCTGTCGGCATGCGCCATTCGCGCGGCCGCCTGGATTTCGTCCATGGTGGCATCCGGGCGGGCAAAGCCGATATTGTCGCCGATCGTGTCGTTGAAAAGCGCAACGTCCTGAAGCACCACCCCCATGAGGAGTCGAAGCGATTCCTGGGTGAAGGCGCGTATGTTCCGCCCGTTGATCAGAATTTCGCCTTCCGTCGGATCGTAAAGCCGCATCAGCAGCTTGATGATCGTCGACTTGCCCGAACCGCTGGGGCCGACGAGCGCCAAAACCTCCCCGGCGTCCAGCCGGAAGGAAACGGCGTCCAGCGCCAGATAAGATTTGTTCGGATAGACGAAACTGACGTTACGGAACTCGATCGAAGCGATCTCATCGAGCGCGATGGCGTCGGGAGCATCGGTCACTGTCGGCGCCACATTCAAAAGCTCGACAAGACGTTCGGCGGAGGTGTCGACATCGCCCGTCGTATTGACGAGGCGCGTGATCGGCTGAATCGTCGTGATCAAACCTTGGGTCAGCGTCAGAACGAGCAAAATATCGCCGACGGTGAAGCGCCCGGCCAAGGCGCCGTTCGTCACGATGACGATCGATCCGACGATGGCGATCGTATTGACGAGGTTCAGCAACAGCCCCGCGCGGTGTTCGATCGCCTGTTCGACGATGCGCGTTTCCCACCATTCCTCCTGCACGCTGTCATAGCGGCTCTTGACGATCCGCTCGCCCGCGAAGCTTCGCACCGTTGCGATCTGGCTGACCATTTCGCTCAACAGGCCGCTCATCTTCCCGACGAGGTGGTTCCATTTTCGGCGCAACGGTTTGGTTTTGGTGACTGCCCTGAAGGATGTCACGAGGTTGAAGGGAATGACGGCCAGCATGATAAGCCCCACTATCGGGGCCTTTACCAACAATACGGTTGTTCCAAAGGCGAGCTGCAGGATGCTGGCCAACGTCCCCTCGCTCAACGAGAAGAGCCACATGGTGATGGAGGTGATCGTCGCGAAACGCTCCATGATATCCCCGACGCGCGTCGTCTCGTAATAATCGAGCGACAGGCCGGTCATGTTATCGAAAACACGTTGCCGCAATGTGCTGACGGTGCTGAGCCAGAGCGAATCCGATAATTTTTCCTGTACATAGCTGAAGATCACGGTTGCCAGGCGCAGCAAGGCGAGCCCGCCTACGGTCAGGGCCATCGCCGATGCGGCATCCTCTTCGCCGAGCTTATGGCTTAACAGCTTCGCAACGATGTCGACGATCCGTTTGAACAGATAAGGCGTCGCTGTTCCGGCCATGCCAAGAACCGCGCTTGCCCCGATGATCGTCGCTACCCGCCACCGATATTCCGGTATCAGCTTTATAATTGTCCAAATGTTCGACATAGCGTCTTCGCACTCTTTCGATTTTTCTCATTAGTCCCAGCACATGCCGGCGCGAACGCGCGTCCGGCGGCCGGCCCTATATACCTATTGTCCGTTATCGCGGCAACACATCTCACATGTTGACATGTTCAACGTTCGTCATTATGACGGACGAGCATCTGTTATGTACAGACAAAACGGATCGCGTCCACGTTCGCTTAATTCGGAAGAGATAATGAGCGTCACATCGGCCCGCAGGCTCACCGAGATAATGGACCGGCTTCATGGCCGGGCGCGCTGTTGAAGCCCCGAAGCCTTTGATTCAACGCCCTGTCGCGGCATTCCGCGCCAGTCGGCGTTCGTAAAATCGCTCCCATTCGGACTGAGGCCGGGTGGGGAGGCCCTCTCAAAAAGAAATGAGCGTCGGAACCTGAATGGTTCCGCGCGCCGTCTGGAGTTATTTTTATTATGTCGCGTAAAGAATGGCTTTTGCGCCAAGCAAGCGTCGCCGCGCTGGTTGCGGTTGCTTCCATGACCGGTTTGATGTCTTCCCCTGTGTGGGGCGACACCGCGGATACTGTCGCTCCCGCCTCCGATAGCGGCGTCAGCGCCGATGGCGGGTTGGAGGAAATCGTCGTGACGGCGCAAAAGCGCGCTGAAAATGTTCAGGCCGTGCCGATTTCAATTTCCGCTTTCAGCGGAAAGTTTCTGACGAACTCGGACGAGGTCTCCACGGCGAACGATATCGCCCAGTTCGTTCCGAACTTCTCCGCCGCCGCCACGGACAGCCGCGAGCGTCCGCGCTGGTTCTTGAACGGCGTTGGCACCAACAACACGGCCGCCAACACGGTCAGCCCTGTCGGCGTGTATATCGACGAAGTCTATATCGCCAACGTCTACGCCCAGGATTTTCCGACCTACGATTTGGAGCGGGTGGAAGTGCTGAACGGCCCGCAAGGCACGCTGTGGGGAAAGAACACGACCGGCGGCGCGATCAGCTATATCACCAAGCCTCCAAGCTTCGATTTTGGCGGATACGCCAAGCTGTCTTTCGGGAGCTATAATGAAATCGACGAGCAGGGCGCGGTGGGCGGATCGCTCATCGACGATAAACTCGCCGGCCGCGTTTCTTTCTATAGCCAGAAATACGACGGCTGGGTTCAAAATCTGAATGGCGGCCCGGATTTGGGTAAAGCCCATGACCTCGCCGGTCGCATCGCTTTACTGGCGACCCCGACCGACGATCTGACGATCCAGCTAACCACGCATATACGCAGCTACGCCGGCGATGCCTACCCATTCGAATACCGGCCCGATTACAATTACGCGGCGCCGCGTAATTTCGGCTACGCCGATGGCGGCGCCAACGCTTACGGGGTGAAAAACTCCGCCCAAACCGGCACGGACGGCATCGATGACAAAGGCGGCGCGCTCAAAATAAATTGGCAGCCGGGCGACCTGACCGTCACCTCGATCACCGGCTATGAATATAACGACCGAACGGTCAACACATTCGGCAGCGCATCGCTTCCCATTAACAATGCCGTCGCCTATTCCGTCACGCCGGATCAGGAGTGGAGCGAGGAGTTGCGCGTCGCCTCCCCCCGAGAGGACCAATTCAATTGGATCGGCGGTCTCTATTGGTTCGACGAAGCGAACACCAACGATGTCTTCGCAGGCAATACCAACGCCAATGAAGGCGTGCCGACGACTTCCGGCGCCTATACCCCGCTGAGCTGGAACGAGACCTACGCCTTTACCAAAACGCAAAGCTACTCCGCCTTCGCGAGCGGCACGTACAATTTCACCGACCAATTTTATCTGACCCTCGGCGGGCGTTTGGGCCTGGAGAGCAAGGATTACGATCTTCGTTACACCTACGCATCGCAAGCCAAGCAGATTGCCGGCGTTCCCTATATTTCAGGCGTCAATTTCGACAATACCAGCGAGTGGTGGTTGCCGAACTCGGTAAGCGGCCTGCATGGAAGCTCTCTCGTAACGGCCTCGAACCTGGCGAATTCTCATACCTGGCGTTACTTCACCTGGGATGCGACGCCGACCTACAAGATTACCGATAACGCCCTGGCGTATTTCCGCTACGCGAAGGGCTTTTTAAGCGGTGGTTTCGCCTCGACCACCTCAGGTTCGGCCGCCGCCGGCAATATCGCCGCGCAAATCCAGCCCTATGAGCCCGAGCATATCGACACCTACGAACTCGGCGTCAAAACCTCATGGCTGGATCGCCGGCTCATCGTCAACGCATCGGCGTTCTATTACGATTACTCGAGCATTCAGGTGCTCGTCATCGTGCCGTCCACGACGATCAACGGCGTCAACAATACCGGGACCGCCGGCGGTTATCAGAACGCCGCCGGCACGGTCAAAGGGCTCAATCTCACGGTCGACGCGGCGCCGTTGGAGCGACTGCATTTCCAGGGCGCGCTTGGCCTTCTCGATACAAGATATACCTATTACCCGCTGACAAGCGTTCCGACGCTTCCGATTAATCTGCCCTATAATTACCTCGCGATCGGCGGCGGCAAATACGCGGTCAATCCGATCGGAGGCGCTTTTTCGCGCTCACCCAACGAGACCCTTGATCTCGATCTCGATTACACGATTCCGCTGAACTGGGGCGGATCGGTCCGGTTGGCGGTCGATTACAACTGGCGTTCCCATCAATATTTCAATCCGACCTTTGAACAGGACGCGACCCTGCAACAACCGGCCTATGGCTTGGTCAACGCTCACGCCAACTGGTTCGTGGATGACGCGGAAAAATACGAGATATCGGCCAATCTGCTGAATGCGCTGGACCAGCGATATCTCGATCACGCCATCGCCCCATCCAATGGCGTGTCCGCCGTCCAGCAAGGCAAGCCGCGCACCTGGTTTGTCTCTCTCACCGCGAAGTTCTGAGCGAGATATGCAAAAGGAGGCTTCTAAATGGTCGATCAGGTGACGGGAGGATCGGTTTTCTCGGCTCAGGCGAAAACCCGGCGGAGCCTCGAGAGTTTTTTCTCGTGGCTCGCTGCCTCCGGGCCAAAGACCGCCGTCGCGGCAAACGCGCCGCGAACGCTGAAGCGAACCGGCTTAACCATCCTTCTGTCACCTGTTCTTCTGCTCGCCGGCTGGTTCGCTCTCAGCCACTCGGGCCTGTTTCCAACCGAGGTCGTTGTGCCTCCGGAGGAAGTCGCGGCCACCTTCTGGGACATGGTCCGGTCGGGCGATTTGCAGAGAAACCTGTCCAGCAGTTTGGGCCGGTTGGCGATCGGTTACGGAATCGGCGCCGGCATCGGATTGCTGCTGGGATCGTTCATGGGTTTGTCGCGCAACGCCGAAGCCTATCTGCATCCGACCTTTCAGCTGATCCGGCAATTGCCGACGATCGCCCTGATCCCGGGCTTTATCATGGTGCTGGGCATCGGCGAGACGGTGAAGATCGTGCTGGTCGCGAAAGCAACCGCTTTGCCCGTCGCGCTGGCCGCCTTCGAAGGCGTCAAAGGCATACCCCGCGTCTATCTGGACGTCGCCGATATCTACAAGATCAGACCGTTGACCCGGTTCTTCAGAGTCATTTTGCCGGCGACCGTCCCGCCAGTTCTGTCCGGCATGCGCATCGCGCTCAGCCGTTCCTGGATGGTCCTGGTTGGGACGGAACTCTTAATCGCCGACAGCGGAATCGGTCAGATGATGGAATGGGGCAGACAGGTCTTCCGCATCGATCTCGTTCTGGTTGGCGTCGTCATCACCGGCGTTATCGGTTTCACGCTGGATAAGAGTTTTCGCCTGCTGGAACGGCGTCTTGTTCGTTGGCGGTACCGGTAGCGCATCGGCAAGGGAGACGGGCAATGCTTACACTCAGCCGTTTTCGCGGCTTCGTTCTGCCTATCGCGCTCATCATGCTGTGGAGCGCGCTGTCGCACCGCGACGCCGCGCACAGCTTCATATTCGTTCCCTTGGAAAACGTCGTCGCCAGCGCCAGGGAAATGTTTCTGAATGGCGAGCTGTCGCGGAACTGGACGGCAAGCTTGATCCGAACCTCTTCGGGTTTCGCCATCGGCTCCGGCATCGGAATCGCGGTCGGGTCGATCATGGCGATCTCGCGTTTCGCGGACCGGCTGATCAACCCGCTATATCAGGCGGTGCGTCAGGTCCCTTTGATGGGCTTCATCCCTCTGATCAGCCTTTGGTTCGGAAACGGCGAATCCTCCAAGCTGTTTATCGTTTCGCTCGCCGCCTTTTACCCCATGGTGCTGAATACCTACGAGGGGCTGATCAACACCGAGAAAAAATATCTTTCGGTCGCCAGCGTCTTCAAGCTGGGCCGGTGGAGAACGTTGCGATACGTGACGCTGCCCTCGGCGCTACCCAGCATCTTTACCGGCCTGATGCAGGCGACGGCCTTTGCCTGGCTGAGTTCGGTCGGGAGCGAGTTTTTCTTCAATCCCGGCCCCGGCCTCGGGAACATGATGCTGAACGCCCAGGCGGCGTTTCGCATGGATGCCGTCCTGCTGAGCGTCATCGCGATCGGCGTGACAGGCTTTGGCATGAATTTCCTGGTTCAGCGCGCGTCCCGCGTTTTTCTGCGCTGGCGCAGTACGCGATGAGCGAAAATATTTTGCTTTTCAAGGAGCATAAAATGAGCGGCGGCGCCATGGCCCGATTAGATGATGACAAGCGGAGCGAGCCGTCGCATCCCGGCGCTCTTGCGATCAAATCGTTGAATAAACGATATCGGATGGACGGCAGAATCTTGCAGGTATTGCAGGATATCGACCTGAATATCCTGCCGGGCGAATTTGTCAGCATCGTCGGACGCAGTGGTTGCGGGAAATCGACACTGTTGCGGCTTATCGTCGGTCTGGAGGCGGATTACGACGGCGATATCCTGCTCGACGACCAGCCAATCCGTTCGACGAGCCTCGATCGCGGAATTGTCTTTCAGGATCACTCGCTGCTGCCTTGGATGACGGTCGAGCAGAATATCGGCTTCGCGCTGCTGACCCTCGATCTTCCGGAAAGCGAAAAGAAACGCCGGGTCGCCGAACATATCGATCTGGTCAATCTAAGCGGATTCGCCAAAGCCTATCCCAGAGAGCTTTCGGGAGGCATGGCGCAGCGCGCGGCCATTGCGCGCGCGCTCGTCAACGAACCCAAAATTCTATTGCTGGACGAACCGCTAGGCGCCTTGGACGCGCTGACGCGGATCCATCTTCAGCGCGAGTTGCAACGCATCCGGACGCAGAATCGCAGCACGATGATCATGGTGACCCATGATGTCGAGGAGGCCGTGTACCTGGGCGACCGCGTTGTGGTGATGGACGCCAATCCCGGCAGGATCGGACGGGTTGTCACGGTTCCTTTGCCCCATCCGAGAGACCGGGGTTCCCGCGCGTTCCAGCATATTCGCGATGAAATTCTGGCCGACCTGACCGGCGCCCACGATACCGATTGAGCGAAGGGCTAGTCGCCCATCCGGGCCGCGACCGCTGGATTTCAGTCATGAAGTCGAAATTCCGGCTTGACCGATATCCGTCATAGCATCTATATCTCTAATATATTATAAGAAAGTTCTGGTTTCCTGGAGACGCGATATGAGTTTTGAATTCCTCTGGCGCTTGCCGGTTCATGGCGATGGGCGCGCATTCCGCAAGGATGAATGGCATCGCGGCGATTATGCGCGGCTGGAAACCAGCCGGCGCGTCTTTGCCCGCACCGGCCTCGGTCGCGACGGCTTCACCTATTACGATCATCTCTCGCAGATCGCGCGCGCGGCGGAACTGACCGGCTTCGACGGTGTGTTCATTCCGCAAAGCGCCGCGGGAGAAGAACCTCTCGTTGTCGCCGGCGCTCTGGCGCGCGAGGTGCGCAGCCTGAAATTGGTCCCCTCGCTTCCGGCGCCGTTCCTGTCGGCCGTCTATACCGCCAAGATTGGCGTCAGCTTTCAAAGACTGACCGGCGGTCGTCTGGCGTTCGACTTCGTCACCGAAGAACCGACCCCAAATGCGTGGCACGGGCATAAATGGTCCGTCGCGGAGCAGATCGCCCGAACCGATGAGTTCCTCGATGTCGTTAAAGGCTTTTGGAACAACAAAGCCTTCACCTTCCATGGCCGCTATTACGAGGTGGAGAATGGCGGCTTCAGCGACGCTCTTTCGGGCCAGACGCTACCCACGATCTATCTTTCCGGGGAGACGGAGGAGGCTCTGGCGCTAAGCGCCAAGCATGCCGACGTCCATTTTCTACCGCTGGAGCCGGCAGCTCAACTGCGGGCGCGTATCGCGGACCTTGACGCACGGGCGCGCGCGCATGGGCGCGCCCTGCGTTATGGCCTGCAAGCCGATATTTTCGCCCGTCATTCCGACGGCGCCGCCTGGGACTATGTGCGCCGGCTTTGGGAAGAAGCCGCCGCCAAAACCGTATCCATTTCGGGCAACCCCGCCGCCTCGTTGCCCCTCAAGGCCGAGGCCTTCGATGCGTTGATCGAAGGCCCCAATCTGTGGACGGGTTTTGGCCATGTGCGGTCCGGCCCGGCGGCGGGGCTTGTCGGCGGCTACGCGGATGTGGCCGAGCGGATCGCCGAATATGTCGAGGCCGGGGTAAGCAGCTTCGCCATCTCCGCCAATCCGCATCTGGAGGAAGCCTACCGCATCGGCGAGCAATTGCTTCCTCAGGTCCGCGCCCGAATCGGCGCCCTGCGCGCGGCCTGACCGCTAACTGTAGGAAGGAGCGGCTCCATGACCCAATTTCATTGGCGTCTTCCGATGCATGGCGATAAGGCGGACATAGGAAATTCCGCAGTGTCGCGTGGGAATTGGAGCGCCTTGCGGGATGGCAATCAAACGCCGGGGTTAAGACATGGCCGGCCGGACGGGTTTTCCTATCACGACCATCTGCTGGAAGTCGCCAAGGCGATCGAGATCGCGGGGTTTGACGGCGCGCTGATTCCCTCCTTTCCCATCACCGACGATCCCTGGGTGGCGGCGACATCGATCGCGCGCCAAACCAGGACGTTTCGCTTCATGATCGCCTTTCAGCCGGAATGGTTTAACCCGCTTTACGCCGCGAAGGCGTCCGCCAGTCTGCAACGGCTTTCCGGGGGCCGGCTGCTGTTCAATATCATCACCGGAGGCGGGGGCCCTCAGCAATTATGGTGGGGCGACCGGATCGCCCATGATGACCGTTATCGGCGCACCACGGAATTTCTCGACGTTTTCAAAGGCGTCTGGAATGGCGGCCCGTTCAGCTATGATGGCAAGTTCTACAAAGTGGAAAACGCCGGCCTGCCGGAGCCGCTGGCCGGTCAGAAATGGCCCGAGCTTTACTTCGCCGGTTCCTCCAACGCGGCGCTGGAAGCGCAGGGCAAGCACGCCGATTTCAATCTCACCCACCTGGAGCCGATCGAACAGCTTCGCGTCAAGTTCGATCGTGTCCGCGAGTTGGCGTCCAAGGAAGGGCGCCGCGTGAAACCCGCCGTTCGCTTCAATATTTTCGCCCGCCGTACCGAAGAGGAAGCGTGGGCGGAAATCCGGCGGGCCTGGGGAAATGTCGACTGGGCGCGTTATGCCGGGCGGTTCGGGCAGGTTCGCGGCGACGCCGTGGGGTCGCCGTCGCTCAGCATGCACATGCCCGGCCCGGATAAACGCGTGGAGGATTTGAAAATCGGCAAGTTCTGGGCCGGTTTCCTGCCGTTGGGCGACCCGCCCGCGCTGGGCGTCGTCGGCAGCTACGAACAGGCGGCTGAAGCGATCGACTCACTGATCGATATCGGCGTCGAAGGCTTCATCCTCGCCGGCACGCCGCATCTCGAAGAAGCCTTGCGCGTCGGCGAGGAAGTGATCCCGCTGGTGCGTGGCACCGCCGGCATAGCCGATATCGCCGCCGAATAGCATTAAGGGAATATTATTGACATGATCCAATTTCATTGGCGGCTGCCCATGCACGGGGATAAGGCCGATATCGACAAATCGACTCTCACCCGCGGAAACTGGGGGCCTCCGCTCGATGGCAACCAGGCGCCGGGATTTAGAGGCGGCGGGTCGGATGGCGTTCCCTATCACGATTATCTGCTTGAGACCGCCAAGGCGATCGAGATCGCGGGATTCGATGGCGCCCTGATCCCGTCCTTTCAGGACACGGATGATCCCTGGGTCGCCGCCGCGGCGATCGCCCGGCATACCAAGACTTTCCGCTTCATGATCGCCTTCCAGCCGCCCTGGATTAACCCGGTCTATGCGGCCAAGGCCTCCGCCAGTCTGCAACGGCTTTCCGGAGGTCGCCTGCTGTTCAATATCATTACCGGCGGCGGCGGAGCCGGGCAGCTTTGGTGGGGGGACCGAATCGCTCATGACGATCGTTATCGGCGAACCACGGAATTTCTCGACGTCTTCAAAGGCGTCTGGAATGGCGGCCCGTTCAGCTATGACGGCAAATTCTATCAGGTGGAAAATGCCGGTCTGCCGGAGCCGTTGGCCGGCCAGAAATGGCCCGAGCTGTATTTCGCCGGTTCCTCCAACGCCGCGCTGGAGGCGCAGGGCAAGCATGCCGATTTCAACCTGACCCATCTTGAGCCATTCGAGCAGCTGCGCATCAAATTCGACCGGGTGAAGGAGCTTGCTTCCAAAGAAGGGCGCACCGTGAAGCCCGCGGTTCGTTTCGACATTCTGGCCCGAGATACGGAAGAGGAAGCATGGGCGGAGGCGCGGCGCGCCTACGCCGCGATCGATTGGGACGCGCGCGAACGCCAGTTCTCAGCCCAGCGGCGCGGCGATTCGGTGGGATCGCCGATAGCGGAGGCCGTTCGCCCCCAGCGCAATAAGCGGGTCGAGGATCTTTTGATCGCGCCGAATTTATGGGCGGGTTTCGGCCCGCTGCGGCCCGGCCCTGGCCTAGGCGTCATCGGCAGTTATGAGCAGGCGGCCGAGCGCATCGACGATCTGATCGATATCGGCGTCGAAGGCTTCATCCTATCCGGAACGCCCGCTCTCGAAGAGGCCCTTCGGGTTGGAGAGGAAGTGTTGCCGCTCGTTAGGGGACGTCTCGAACCGGCGCGATACGCAGCCGAATAACCATTCGCACTTTACCATTAACGCAAACGCAGAGGATTTCAGATCATGTCCGACATCAAAACAAGCCTCAGCCCGGAAGCAACCGCATTTGTCGAGCAGGCCAAAAAGGACGCCGCCAAGGCGTTCCGAGTTCTGCGCGAAACCCGCACGATCTCCGCCAGCGGCACCGTTGGCTTCACCCAGCGCATCCCTGGCGAGGAAATTCTCGTCAATCTTGGCTATGCCGGTCCGTGGGGCGACGATTTGGATGAAGTGCGGGTATCCGTCGTCGGGTTCGATGGAACGGTCTATGTCGGCAATGCTCGCGCCGCGGGCGCCGGACGCTATACGGCGTTATTCCGGAAACATCCCGATGTCACCACCATCTCTCACGTCCACACGCCGTATCTTGGCGCGTTCGCCCAGGCGCACAGCACCCACCCCTTCCTCTATGTGCCGGTTCAGCGGCACCGTTTCGTGCGCGAACTGCCGGTCTATATCGACCGTCGGCAGGCGGAGGTCGATTTCATCCTCGATCAACTGAAACGCGATGCCGAAATTCCGGGGATTATCGAGGCCAATGGCGGCGCCACGGTGTGGGGCAAGAAGGGCCTGCTGGCGCTGGCCGATTTCATCCTTCTCCTCGAAGAGGGCGCCCAGTTCCAAATTTTGGCCGGCGCATTGGGCGGCTCGCGCCAGCTCGGGCCCGGCGTTCTGCAACAGCAATGGCGCATGAGCGGCCTCATTCCCGCGGACGCCGTTGTAGAACAAGACGGCAGGATCCACTACGCGGAAGCTGCGGAATAGGCTTGGCGGCTTTGGGATAGAACCAATAAACCGGCTTTCATGCTGTGGAGCGCGAAAGCCGGTTTTTTAATCCAGCCTTATCCAATTGGCGGGAATTATCGGCATGAGGAGGCGCAGCCTCCACATCGATGCCAGATCAGAAGTCCCATATCGCCATTGCCGCCCGCGAAAGACTGGCTGGCGAAGGTCGCGGCGCCGACCGGTGCTCGCTCGATATTACGGCCCAACGCACTATGAGGTCATCTTTCATCGCCGCAGCGTCGGCGATCCTGTTGTTGGATCGAGCGATCCCCATGTCTCGGCGGAATCCGTCTCCCCTGAATCGAAAGCAGACCATTTCGGGGCTGGCGCGTTCGTGACCAGATGGGCGTTTTGCAAGAACGGCTCGATCGCGATCGCCGACGGATCGAAGGCTTGCCATGGGATGGCGGATATGATCGCCCCGTCGACCTCTGCGCGGCTCTGCGCGGTCGCCGTCACCGTCAGCGCCGCTTGGGTGATGGTCGCGTTCCCGGCGACATAGGTGATCGCGTAGTTGGAAAGGCCTGTTCCGGCCGCCGCCGAGGCGGTGATGGCCCCCGTCAGCGTGCCGACCGGAGTGGTCGCCGCGGTCGCCGCCGCCGTGCCGGTCAGGGTGGCGCTGGTGACGGTGTCGGCATTCAAGAGGCCGCTGGTCGTGAACTGGGTCGTCTCTCCGGTTCCGAGGACCAGGGTGGCGCCGGTGTCGCCATAGACCCGGCTCTGGTCGCTG
>CAJCJC010000125.1 GCA_903970575.1 Alphaproteobacteria bacterium | reverse complement strand
CTCGGACGGTCGGCTGACGGGCTTGGACCGCGCGGGCGAGTTCGACTCCGGTCATCCCGGGCATCAGGTGATCCGTAATCAGGACATCTGGCTTCAACCCCGCCTCGATCGCCGCGAGGGCCGCTTCGGGTGCGATTGCCTGATGCACCCGGAAACCAAGCTCGGTCAGCATCTCGGCGGCGATATGACGGATATGAGCCTCGTCGTCGACGAGAAGGACGGTTCCGGCCTGGGCGTGCGTCGGGCCGGTTTCCGTCGGCCCCGCGCTCAACGTCTTCTCAGCAGTTTGCGGCAGCCAGATCGCGATCTGGGCGCCTTTCCCGGGCTGGCTGTCGATCGTCAGCGCGCCGCCGAGCTGGGACGCGAGTCCGTGGGCCATTGAGAGGCCAAGGCCCGTGCCTTGTCCCCGTTCCTTGGTCGAAAAAAACGGCTCGATGGCGCGGGCGCGCGTGGCCTCGTCCATGCCCTTTCCCGTGTCCTTTACGCATATCCGAACATAGGATCCCGGGACCAGCTGCGCGGGATGACCCTTCTCCACGGACTGTGCCGTCACCGAGATTGTCAGCCTTCCGGTCCCATCCATGGCGTCACGCGCGTTCACGCTGAGATTCAGAATAGCCATTTCCAATTGATGAGGATCGGCCCTGGCCATCGGGACCGAATCCGCGAGCTCCAGGACGAGGGCCACGGTCGGGCCGGTCGCGCTGACGATAAGGTCCGCCATGCCCCGAACCAGACCGCCGACATCGACAGGCACGGACCTTAAGGGCTGACGACGCGCGAACGCCAGAAGGCGATGGACCAGCGTGCGAGCGCGTTCAGCCGATTCCCGCGCGCCGTGGATCAGGCGTTGGGCGCGCTCGCCGTCGATCCCGCGTCGCTCCAACAGGTCCAGGGCGCCAAGGATGGGCGTGAGGAGATTGTTGAAATCGTGCGCCACACCGCCGGTCAGCTCGCCCATGGCCTCCAATTTCTTGGCCTGAAGCAGCGCTTCTTGAGCCTGGGCCAAGGATCGCTGATCCTTGAGCCGCTGGGTCACGTCGGTGACAAATTGGAATGCGCCAACACGCTCGCCCTCATCGTTCTTGAGGGTGCGGAACTTGATTTCATAGTCGGACCGGGCGCGGGACGGGTCTCCGCGGGTCTCGATGAACGTGTGTTCCTCGCCGGCGATCGCACGCGCCCAGGCGGCGTGCGAGATCGCCTGTTGCTCAGGTTGGTCGGCCAACAGCTCAAGCATGTTATCGCCCACCTTCGGCCGGCGACCATAGATGCGCTCGAATTCGTCGATGTTCGCTTGGTTGATGGCGAGGATGCGATAGTCGGTGTCGAGGGCCATGACCATCACGTCGGTCCGCTCGACGAGGGTCGCAAGCAGGTTCCGCTCGCCGGTGCGTCGCTGGACCAAGGCCTCCAGCTCGTCGTGGGAGCGTCGCATCAGGGTTCGCGCCTGAACGATATCCTCGATGTCCGTGCAGGCGCCGTACCATTTGGTCAACCGGCCGCTGGCGTCCCGGTCCACGTTCACGAGGGTTAGATGCCAGCGATAGGCGCCGTCCCGCCGGCGGAGGCGATATTCGAATTCAAACGGCTCGCCGCTGATTAAGGCGGCCTGCCAGGCGGCCCAGGCGCGCGGCTGATCGTCCGGGTGCAGAGCGTCCAGCCAGCGATCGCCATCCGCGCCGCCGACCGGCACGCCGGTATAATCGTACCAGCGGGCATTCAGGAAATCGAGCTGCCCATCCGCCGTGGCGGACCAGACCAGTTGCGGCATGGTATCCGTCAGCACACGGAATTTTGCCTCGCTCTGGGCAAAGGCCTCCTCCGCCTCGACCTGGCGGGAGATGTCCATGTTGACGCCGTACCAGTTGGTAACGGCGCCGGTCTCATCGAAGGCGGGGTTGATGCGGGTGAGAAAGGGCCGGAACACGCCGTCCGCGCCCCGGATGGGAAACACCATTTCAAACGGTTTGGCCGAGGAGATGGCGGCCTTCCAGACCTCCAGCACGCGCGGCAGGTCCTTTACCGAATGCACCGATTGCCAGCCCCAGCCCTGCATCTGCGCCGGCGTGGTGCCGGTATAGTCGTACCACCGGCGATTGTACCAGAAGATATAGCCGTCGGCATCCGCGATCCAGCACAGGATGGGGAGGGTCTCGGCCAGTTTGCGAAACTCGCGGTCGGCCACGGCACCGTTCAGTTGGTTCCGGTTGGCTCTGACCTCGGCGACCATCGAACTCCCTCAACCAAGATGCGGCCTGCTGAGTATGGTCACCGCGGCGCGCGGGGCAAGGACGAACGGAAATCCGAGGCGGAATAACTGCCCGCGGTGGCGTAAATATCGCGTTAACAGATCATTTGGCGGATTGGGCGGGTTACCAGGTGAAGGCGGGGAGGATGGCGATGGGGGCGATGCCGGCGGCGGCGGCTTCGGCCGGGGCTTGCGCGGCGTTGAGGGCGTGGATGCCGGAGAGGACCCAGCAGGCGTCAATGGCCGCGGCTTTGGCGCCGGCCATGTCGGTGCGCAGTGAATCGCCGATCGCAAGGGTTTTTGCCCGCGCGGTGCCGAGCAATTTCAGGGTGGGCGTATAGATCGCGGGGTCCGGCTTGCCGCGCTGGATCACCTGGCCGCCATGTTCCTCGTAATATTGCGCGAGGATGCCGGCGCAGATGATGCGCTCGCCATCGCGGATGACCTCAA
>CAJCJC010000124.1 GCA_903970575.1 Alphaproteobacteria bacterium | reverse complement strand
CGGCCATGTCTGCGCCGGATATTGGGGGAACCAGGACGCGACGCGCCGCGAGTTCACCGCAGGATATTGGCATTCGGGCGATATCGGGGTGCTGACCCGGGACGGCTATCTCAAGATATTCGACCGCAAGAAGGATATGATCAACCGCGCCGGCTATAAGGTCTATTCCGCCGAGGTCGAGGACGTGCTGGCCCACCACCCCGCCATCGCCGAGGTCGCGGTGGTGGCCGAGCCAGACCCGGTGCTGGGCGAAAAGAGCCGCGCCTTCGTGCTGCCGAAAAACGGGACCTTGACGGTGGAAGAGGTTCGGGCGTTTTGTCGGGAGCGCCTGTCGGACTACAAGGTGCCGGACTTCGTGACCTTCGTGGATCAACCGCTGCCGCGGAACGCGAACGGCAAGATCCTGAAGCGGGCGCTCCGGCAAAACGCCGTGTGATGGGGCGGAGAGGGGAATGGGGATGACGGACAAGCGAATCGCCGTGGTGACGGGCGCCAGCCGGGGCGCGGGGCGGGGAATCGCAATCGCGCTGGGGCGGGAGGGCTATGCCGTCTACGTGACCGGGCGCACGCAAAACCCCGGCGAGGCGGATTTGCCCGGCACCATCCATGAGACCGCGCGGGAGGTTACCGATTCCGGCGGCCATGGGATCGCGGTCGCCTGCGACCATGCCGATGACGCCCAGATCGCGGCCTTGTTCGCCCAGGTAGAGCGGGAGCAGGGTCGGCTCGACATACTGGTCAACAATGTCGCCCATATTCACGATCATTTGATCGAACCCGGCGGCTTCTGGGAAAAATCGATCGATCTGGTCAAAATTCTCGATGTCGGGCTGCGCAGCCAGTACATCGCCTGCTGGCACGCCGCGCCGCTGATGGCGCGTCAGAAGAGCGGCCTTATCGTCTTCACCTCGTCTTTCGGCTCCGTCTGCTACATGCATGGGCCTGCCTATGGCGCGCAGAAGGCGGGGGTGGACAAATTCGCCGCCGACATGGCGGTCGACTTCAAGGACTATAACGTCGCCGCCGTTTCGATCTGGATGGGCATGCTGATGACCGAGCGGAGCAAACGCGCGACCGAGCTTAGGCCCGACCAGTACAGGGATTTCGCGGCGATGGCGGAGACGCCGGAATTCACCGGCCATCTGATCGCCGCGCTCGCCGCCGATCCCGACATCATGAGCCTGTCGGGCCAGACCCTGATCGGGGCGGAACTGGCCGACCGCTATGGCCTGACCGATGCCGGCGGCAAGAAGCCGATTTCCCACCGTCCGTTCCTGGGCGACCCACGGGTCGCGCATCCGGCGGTGGTGAGATAATCATCTACGTAAACAGGGGAAAATCATGCTGCTGAAAGACAAGGTGATCGTGATATCGGGCGTGGGGCCGGGGCTGGGGCGCAAGCTGGCGCTGCTCTGCGTCGCGGAGGGGGCGAAGGTGGCCATCGGTTGCCGCTCCACGGCCTTCCTGGACAGCCTGACCCAGGAGATCAAGGATGGCGGCGGCGCCGTCGTCTCCTCTCCCACGGACGTCAAGAACGTGGCGCAATGCAAGGCGCTGGTCGATGCGGCGGTCAGCGCGTTCGGCCGCGTCGATGGGCTGGTCAACAGCGCCTATCAATATGCCCCGTCGCCATTCGAGGAGGCCGATCTGGATGTTTGGGCGGGCGCGATGGACGTGACCTGCTTTGGCGCGCTGCGCATGGCGCAGGCCGCCATTCCGCATCTGAAGGCGGCGGGCGGCGGATCGATCGTGAATGTCAGCACAATGGAAACCCGCAAGAACCGGGCAGGCGAAGGCGCCTATTCCATCCCCAAGGCGGCGCTGGAGATGGCGACGCGGCAGATGGCGTTCGAGCTTGGCAAGTACAAGATCAGGGTCAACGCCACGCTGATGGGCTGGATGTGGGGCGTGCCGGTGGAGAACGCGCTGAAAGGCTTCGCGGCGCAGAGCGGCGCCACGGTGCAGCAAATCCTAGACGGCGTCGTGACCCAAATTCCGCTGGCCGAGATGCCGACCGATGGCGATTGCGCCAAATCGGTTGTGTTCTTCCTCTCCGATTACGCCAATGTGGTGACCGGCGCGCTGCTGAACGTCAATGGCGGCGAGTATATGACGCCGTAAGGGCCCAGCCATGCCCTTCTACCGTTTCGAGGATATGGTTCCGGTGGTCGATCCCGCCGCCTATATCCACCCGACTGCCACGCTGATCGGCGACGTGATCGTCGGGGCCGATTGCTATGTCGGGCCGGGCGCGTCGCTGCGCGGGGATTTCGGGCGGATCGTCCTGAAGGCCGGGTGCAATGTGCAGGATAATTGCGTGATGCACAGCTTTCCCGGCCAGGACGCGGTGGTGGAGGAGAACGGGCATGTCGGCCACGGCGCCATCCTGCATGGCTGCGTCGTGGGGCGGGACGCGCTGATCGGCATGAATTCAGTGATCATGGACGGCGCCGCGATCGGAGAGGCGAGTTTCGTGGGGGCGATGAGCTTCGTCAGAGCCGGTTTCATCGCGCCGCCCCGCATGCTGATCATGGGGGCGCCGGCGCGCATCGTGCGGGAGCTTAAGGAGAGCGAGATCGGCTGGAAGGCCAACGGCACGCGGCAATATCGGGAACTGGCGCGGCGCAGCATCGCGGGCTTGCGCGAATGCCAGCCGCTGAACGCGATCGAGGCGGATCGGCCGGCGGCCAAGCCGATCGTCGCCATTCCGCTGCATACGATCGGGCGCGCGGCCGAATAACAATATAGAGGAGGAAACGATGAGCGACGAAGAGCTGAAGCAATTGCAGCGGGATATCCAGATTCTGAAGGACATCGAGGCGGTGAAGCGGGTGAAATACGCCTATTTCCGCTGCATCGACACGGCCAATCTGGGCGAGTTGGCGGAACTGTTGCATCCCAATATCCACGCCAAGCTGGTGGGCGGCACCTATAGCATCGAGTTCAACTCCCGCGACGACTACGTCGAGATGATCGCAAACTCGTTCAATTCCGAGTTCATCGGGCAGCACAATGGCCATCACCCCGAGATCGACATTTTGAGCGAGACCGAGGCCAAGGGCACCTGGTACCTGACCGACATCGCGATCGATTTCCGCCGCAAGGTCACGACCACGGGCTCGTCGCTCTATACCGATAAATATCTGAAGACCGACGGCAAATGGCAGATCGTGGATACGGAATATCACCGCATCTATGAGATCGTCGCCGACACGCCGGAACGCCCTCCGCTAACCGCTCATTACCTGGCCGAGCACGGCCGCAAGGATTTGACCTATACCGTGACCGAGGTATTCAAAAAGGCGTGAACGCTGCTGGCGGAATGAAAGCCGGGGTCGACGACCGCGCGCGGCGATGATAGAAAATCCTCCGCGCGCATTGCGGGTGTAGCTCAATGGTAGAGCAGAAGCCTTCCAAGCTTACGACGAGGGTTCGATTCCCTTCACCCGCTCCAATGATTTCAATGACTTAGCAGTGATGGCCAAAGGTCGAAGCCGTCTTTTGGCACAATTTGGCACAAACGTGTCGGAATCGCGAGCGACCACAAGGGCTTAGAAGAGCGTATGTAAAGGCCATAAGCCTCATACGCCGGAACCTGCATCCTCGCCTGGTTTGGAATGCTCCACAGGTGAGCCCATGCCCGACGGCATCCAGATTCGCGGTCCCGATCAGTTCCGCGCCCAGGTCCGACGCAATGGCGTCCAGAAAAGCAAGACGTTCAAGACGCTGCGCGAGGCGCAGCAGTGGAGGCGCGTCACTGACGGCAAGGCGAGCGCAAATGAGTTCGTCGATCTCAAGCAGCTGAAGAACACCACGCTCCGCCAAGCCTGCGACTGGATGTTGGAAGGCAGCCGCGCTGGCGTCAACGCCAACGCCAAGAATATCCGGGCCAAGCTTCGCTACTGGAAAACGACGGAGCTTGCGACATGGTCGATGGCGGCGATCCACGATTGGGATCTTATCGAATGGCGCCGCGCCGTCCTCGACGAAGACAACGCGGAGGACGGTGAGGTTGTCGGCGCGGGCGCCGAATGCGGACCTCAAAGCGTTATTCATCGGCTCAACGCCCTGTCCAAGCTGCTGCAAACCTGGAGTCGCGCGCATCGGATACCGTTGGTCAATCCCGTCAGCCGGGGGGTAAGGCCGCCAAAGCCGGATGGGCGGGATCGGCGCCTGCGAGAAGGCGAAGAGGAAAAATTGCTCGCCGCGGCGGCCACATCCTCTCGCTCTTGGCTTAAGGCCGCGATCATCATCTCAATCGAGAGTTGTGTCCGGCAAACCGAGCTTGCGACGTTGAGCTGGGACCGCGTCAGACTAGATGTCGAATATCCGTATTTCGACCTGCCAAAAACCAAGAACGACCGGCCTCGCCGTGTACCGCTATCGGTTCGTTCAATCGAAGCTCTTCGAAGCCTGCTACCCGTCGATGGTTACCAGGTTCTTCGCGGCATATCTGTCATTCCCGTTGAGACCGGCCGCGGCATAGCGCACGCCTTCAAGGACGTCGCCACGGATCGCGAGTTTCCCGATTTGCGATGGCACGATCTTCGCCACGAAGGCGTTTCACGCCTCTTCGAACTGACGGATTTGCGCGACCACGAAATCATGCAGATCACCGGCCATCTCACGCCATCCATGCTCGCGCGCTACACGCATTTGCGGGCCGACAGGCTGGGGGCTCGGCTTCCGGGGGGACCGCTCAACAAACGGTGAGGACTCTGAGTATTGTCAGCCTTTTACCCTGGCCTGGGTAGCGGTCCTTCGCCGCTTTGGCTGGACTGGATCAGATTTGGGAGAGCCATCGACCAGCGTGGCTAGCCATGCGGGGAGT
Organism: Alphaproteobacteria bacterium; assembly: GCA_903970575.1. Lineage (GTDB taxonomy): Bacteria > Pseudomonadota > Alphaproteobacteria > BOG-932 > Roseiterribacteraceae > BOG-932. The sequence goes on along the minus strand of CAJCJC010000124.1, from coordinate 1,219 downwards.
TGATCACGAATAATATAGACGGCTCTTCCAATGCGCATATGAGGCGGAGGAGCCGGTACGTTCCTGGGGCGCTTAGCTTCCGCGATGAAGCTCTTTCTAATGAGCGAAGGCGGCAAGCCCGTGATCTCGGCGGCTTCATTAACGCGGACGAAATATACGTGCTTTGGATCAAACGGGCTGATGGCCGGTTCGACCGATCGCCTCAACCAACCCTTATCTCTATCGTGGTCGTCGCCCATATCTTCTCCTCATAGCTCGTCACGTTAAGCAGATTGCGTGGCGTGCGAGAGATTTCTACGGGGACGAGCATCGTTGCGTTGGAGAGCCCGTTTTGGCGCGGATAATCTTAAATAAAGGTCGGTGGGCGTAGCGAACAGGTTCGGTTCGCGTGTCGCGGCCAATTTGAAGCAACGGTGATCGTCATCCATAGGCCAAGTGACATTCGGACGATATGGCCGGATCGGCCACCGTCGCATGCAGGTCTGGCTCATTCTTAACGCCAAGGACGCACTACGAGGCGAACTGCCTAGACTGCAGGGCATAAAATAATCTCACAATTTAAAACTGCAATATCCACAAGGCTAAAATTTTAATATTTTTGTCTAGAATAGGAAGGGGAAATCAAATGTAGATAAAGAAAGTCAAGAACGAAATTGTCTTTATCAGATAACATTTCCATTGTGCGCCATCGAAATTTCTCCATACTTCTGCATAATACTTAAAAAGCCTGGAGCACCCGGTGTATCAGACCGCCGGTTCGGACCTTACTGCTGATGCTGGCCTTACCGCGCTTTGCCTCGTCGCGCGCTATCTCGGCATTGCCGCCGATCCGGAAGAGATGGCGCGGCGCTTCGTTCCGGATGGAACCGGGGCGGCGAAGGAAGATTTGATCCGCGCTGCGCGGAAGATGGGCCTTAAGACGCGGCTGGTTACCACTGAATGGGGTCGGCTGGAAAAGACGCCGCTTCCGGCGGTCGCATGCATGCAAGACGGCTCCTTCCTAGTCGCCGCGCGTCTCATGGATGGAAAGCTTCTCGTGCAATACCCGGCGGAGGGGCGTCCAACTCTGCTCGATAAGTCAGAGTTCGAGGCAGCGTGGACTGGCGAACTGATTCTGCTCAGCCGCCGCGCCGGCGTCGCGCAGCTTTCCCGCGATTTCGATATTCGCTGGTTCATGACTGCGGTGCATCGTTACCGCCGAACCCTGGGCGAGGTGCTG
>CAJCJC010000123.1 GCA_903970575.1 Alphaproteobacteria bacterium | reverse complement strand
CGGCGGTAACGCTTTTGTCGCCCGGCCGATAATCCCGTGATTCGCGATAGGTCTGGCCGTCGCCGACTTCGACATCGAACATGTGGATTTTGTCATAACGGGCGACGATATCCCCCGTTGGCGCGACCAGGAACGAGCGATTGGCGCAAAGATCGGCGTCTACCCGCACCGGCAAGGATCCGAGCAAGAGCGTCATTCCGGTTTCGACCGCGAGCGCGCGAAAAGCCTTGAGCGCCCGGTCATCCGCCTCCGCCACGACTTTCGCCGCCAACGCGCCCTTTCGTTGATCCATCAACGAGGTCATTTCCGGGGTCGCGGCGAAATTGGCGCCTTCGGCCCTGGCCCGCCGGATCAGCGTACTGGCGGCGGCGATGTTCTCATCGATATCGTCGGTCGAGCACATCTGGACGCAGGCGACATGAAGCTTGGCCATCGTCATTCTTCCAGATATCGGAGGATGAACTCCGGATTCGTCTCGAAATTCAAGGTGGCGGGGTCGATGGCGGCGAACGCGCAGCGCTCGAATTTCGGCTTGTCGGCGAAGGGAACGGTCGCATCAATGCCGAGCTTGGCCCGGATTCCGCGATCGCTGACCCGAACATATTCATGGCCGCGCGCGCCGGGGATGACCACCAGATCGCGCGACGCCTCGAACCGGGTCGCTAGCGCGTATTCGACGTCGGCTGGATCGCGGATGTCGATATCGTCATCCACCACGATCACCTGGTCCAGATCCTTGAGCGCCCCGAAAGCGGCCATCATGGCGTTGCGCTGCAGGCCGTCATGCGAGGGCGATGTCTTCTTGACCTGGATGACGGCGTGAAAGCGATGCAGGCCGCCGGCGGTCATCTCCGCATCGACCACGATCGGAATGGCGGGGCCGAGAACCTTTAGCAGGCTTGCCTCCAGCACATATTTTCGCAGCATCACCGTCTCGCGCCCAAAGCCGTTGATCGCGTGATAGATGGGTTTGCGGCGATGGGTGATGGCGGTGACCTGGAGGATCGGCGCTGGGGCCTCGGGCGACAAATACCCCACGAACTCGCCGAACGGACCTTCGCTCGCGGTCTCGGTCGGCAGGATCGCGCCTTCCAGGACGATCTCGGTCTCGGCCGGCACGATCAAATCCTGGGTGATCCCTTGCGTCACGGTAAGGGGACGGCCGGCGAGGCCGCCGGCGACGGCGAGTTCGTCGGCGAGTTCCGGCATTTGCGACCCCATGGTCGCCGCGGTGTACTGAAGCGCGATATCCGTTCCGATGCAGACGGCGACAGGTAGAGGCCGGCCCTGTCGTTGCGCTCGCTCGAAGGCCAGACGCAGATGGCGTCCGAAATCGAGTTTGATCGCCATGCGGTCCGGCCCGACGAGCTGAAGCCGGTGATAGGAGGCGTTATAGACGCCGGTCTCGGGGTCGCGCACGACAACAATGCCCGCCGTAATAAAGCGCCCCGAATCCGCCGGCGTGTGGTGGAGCACCGGCAGCATGGCGCCGATATCGATCCCCTCGGTCACGACGACCTGCTGAACGGGCGCGTCGTCGACCGGAACCGGCGTTTTCGGAGCGCCCAAAGCGCGCCCGACAAAGCCGCGAATCGCGCGAAAATCAGCGCCGAAAGCAGCCTCGCAATTATCCTGGCAGGAGAGAAAATTCCCCAGAACGGGTATGTCCGATCCGTTTACCTGGGTGAACAGAAGCGCCTTGCCCCCGTCCATCCGCTTCATGATCGCCGCGACCTCGAGGTGACGATCGGTGGCCGAATCCAGTGACGTAAGGCGCCCATGCTCCGCCATCCGCTTCAGCGCGGCGCGAAAACGCGTATCGAGAATCTGGGTCGCTTCCATTCAGGTGGCGCCCTTACGGTACAAACGCGATAACTTCCATCTCCACCAGCATATCCGGACTTTTCAGCTCCACGAAGGCGGAACTGCGCGCAGGCAGCGGCTGCGGCATCATCTCGACATACACTTCGTTGAACGCCTTCCAATCCGCCTGATTCCGCATGAAGACTGTCGCCTTAACGACGTTTTCGAGCGACGTTCCCGCCGCCTGCAAAACCGCGCCGATATTGCCGATGCAGCGCCTTGCCTGGTCGTGGATATCCCCCATCTTGCCGGTTTCCCGGTTGCGCCCGGCCTGGCCCGACGTAAAGACCAAATTGCCCACGCGGATGGCTTGATTGAACGGGCCGGTGGGAGTCGGAGCGCCATCGGTGCGAATGACCTGCTTTTCCATCGTCGTGTCCCCTACCGTCGCCGCTGCCCGGCGCCGCCCATGGCGTCGAGGGTCTGTTTGGCGATCTCGTCATCTATCTCGGGCGGACCGCCGCCGATGCCGAAAGCGCCGATGCAGTCGCCATCCTCGAAGATAGGATACCCGCCGGGGTTTAGCGTTACCCCGCCGGGGATGATCGTAGTCAGGCTGGCGGCGTAAAGCGGACGATCAGCCCATTGCTCCATCAGCTTGGCGGTCGGCTTGCGAAACGCCGCCGCCAAACGCGCCTTTCCGGCCGACATATAGAGGCCATGCCAAGCCTCCATCTTACCGCGCGCGAACAGCACCGGATGACCGGCGGCGTCAACCACCGCGACGCTGACCTCGACATTCCGTTCCGAACCGAGCGATTTCGCTTTCAGCACATATTTCAGGGCGAGATCGAAATCCATCGGCATCGGGTTGGATCAACTCATTCGAAGGTAGCGATCGGCGTTGCCGGACAGTAATTTCTTCATCGACACGCCGCTGATGATATTACCCCATTTCAGAACATTATCGACCGAATGCGGCCAATTGCTCTCAGGATGCGGGAAATCCGACGAATACATCAGGCAGTCGTCACCCAATATATCGAAAACGGCCTGAGTCATCTGGGGTCCCTCATGCGCCTCGATCGCCACGGCGATCCGCCCCATCTTGGCGTACTCCGTCGGCAGATGATTGAGCTTAGGCACCGATCCTTTTACGTAGGTGACCTGACAGTCCAGGCGCAGCAGCCAATAGGGCAGCCAACCATGGCCGGTTTCGGAAAATCCGACTTTTATATTCGGATAGCGATCGAGAATTCCGCCGGCGATGACATAAGCGAGCGCGCGCTGGGCGCCCCATGGATGCGCCGCCGTGCGCGCCACCGCGGAATTGCCCCAAATATCGCGATAACCGGGGAAGTAAGGCGGCTCGTAGAAGAAGCTGTGATGCATGATCGGCAGATGAAGGTCATTCATCACCTCCCACAGCGGGTCGAGGGCGGGATCGTCGATCGGCATGCCTTCCGGCAGCGATGGCCATACCGCCGACACCCAGCTTTCGTTGCCGATGCGCTTCAATTCGCTGACCGCCCATTCGATCGCGCCACCGGGGGCGAGAAACAAACCTTTCAGGCGGTTTGTGTCGACGCCGCAGAATTCGCGCATGTAATCGTGATAGGCGGCGTAAAGACCGGTCGTCAGCGACGGATCGAGAGCGCTCGACGCCGGAGCCCATGTGCCTGGGATCAGTAGATTGACGTCGACGCCCTCGGCGTCCATGTCCAAGAGACGCCCTTCGGGATTGTCGTGCTGGATGCGCTCATGGCAGATTTCCGTCGAGGTATTCACCACGCGTCCCTCGACCGCCCCGGCGCCGCCTTTTTTGGTTTCTTCGGCCTTCTTGACATCGAAAGGCTCGCCCGCGATCCGGTTATAGGGGATCGGATTGACCTTGAGCGTGTGCCAAGGCCCCTTGGGATGGCCGCGCCCCTCAGGCGAGTTCATCTCGCGCATATAGGGGCGGAACTCTTCCCAACGCCCCTTCAGATCATCGGATGCGTATTTATGCAGCACCTCGAGCGACGGCGTGACGTGACTGTCGACATCGATCACCCGGAATCCATTTCTCATTTTGTCTCTCCGCGCGCGAAGCGGCACACGGTCGTGGCGTCCGACGCCAGCCCGTCTCGACATGCGATAATGCGACGGTCGCCAATCACATGCGTATCTTCACGCAATTTTTTGAATTCGAAACACACGATACTCGCAATGTAGAAATCCACCCCGTTGACGGCAAAGCGCTTTTTCAAATCGGGATATAACGATCACGTATAGCCGCTGGGACTTGACCCGACGCCGATCGATCAAAAATCGAGCGGTGCGCGATCTATACCCAAGCGCCGGCGTTCCTGGACCAGTTCATGGAACTTGGCGCGTGTTTGCTCGATGCTTTGAATCGGGTTATCGGCGAAACCGTCATTGGGCCAGCTTGGCCAGCGGGCATATTCCTTGGCGTAGAGTTCGGCGCGGATCACCGTGGGGTGAAACGGCTTAGATCGGGCCCGCCTGAGATCGTTCATATTCACGGCGCCCTTGATCGTAGCCTCGCCCGGCCCCTCGATCGTGTTCGTGATCGATCCATCGAAATAATGGATCGCCGAATCACCGTGCGAGTCATGCATGCCGCGCAGCGTCCCCTCATAGATCCCGATATTGGCGGCGGCGAGATAGCATTTATTCTCATAAGCCCGCGCCGCGCGCAGACTCTTCCAGTTCCTGACGTCGCCATGGCTCATATTATGAGGCTCGGAGGTCAGATGGCAGAGAATCTCCGCGCCGTTCATCATCGTACAGCGGGCGTTTTCCGGAAACCCGAGCTCGCCGCATGTCAGCAGGCCGATATTCCCGATCTCGGTCTTGGCCACCGGGAACAGATTCTCGACGCCGAATTTCGCGACGAACTGGGTGTAGATGTCGGCCGGCGTCGTATAGGGGAAGACCCAGCAATTATTGTTGTTCTTCCAATGCTTGATCAGAATTTTCCCATCGGGCCCGAAAAGCAGCGAACAGTTGAAGAAACGGCCCGGAAAATCCGGGTGTATTTCCATCATGTTGACCGCCAGATAAATCTTCCGCTCCTTGGCCTTCGCCCCAAGTATGTCGGTATAAGGGCCGGGAATCGTCGTCGATATCCGCATCCATTGCTCGAGTTCGAGTCGCCGGAACGAGGCGTTGATGGCGTATTCCGGCGTGACCACAAGCTTAACCTCGGAATTGCCGAATGAGGTTATGTAGTCGACCAACTGACACATGCGATCGATATTCGAACGGATATCGAGATCGCGTTGTTTGTCGTCATCAACCGAAACCTGACGCGAGCGCGTCTGCAAGCAGGCGATTTCGTAGTTAATGAGATCTGTCATTGCATGGCCTCCTTGGTGGCTTCCTGAATGCCGCCCGCGAAAGCCGATCGCCGATCGTCGGCATAGGCGGCGAAACCGCCCGGCACCGGCATCGCGAGCTTGATCGATCCGAAGCTGATCCAGCCGTTGGGCATCGTGCGTGCGCCATGCGCCAGCACGGTGCTCTTCAACGGCTCTGGCATCGAGTCCTCGACGATCAGATTGCCCTGAAAATCGGCCGACCAGCGCGCCGCATCGATCGCATGGGCGGGAGTCTCCCCGCAGGCGAGCACGCGTGCGAGGAATTGCGTCAGGGTGCAGGTCTGGCCGACCGTCCCAGGCGTACCGATGCTCATGGTCAACGCGCCATCCCTGGTCACGATGCAGGGCGCGAGCGTGTGAGCCGGCCGCTTGTTCGGTCCCACGCAGTTGGGGCTGGCGGGATCGGTGTTGAAGCCGCCCATACGATTATTGAGAACGATCCCCGTTCCCTCCAGCACGATGCCGGCGCCGAACGGCGTGGATATGCTTTCGATCAGCGATACCGCCCAACCATTCGCGTCGATCACGACGATATTGGTCGTGCTGCTGCTCCATGCTTCGGGCGGCGGCGCGTCCATCAAGATGGATCCTTCGGAGTCGGCGATCGCCATTTCCAGAATTCGCCGTGTCTTCTCCTCGGTCAAACCCGGATCGGCGATCAATTTCGCGGCGGCGGCATAGGATGATTTCCGCGCCGCGAACCCGTCCAAAATGAATTCCAGGGAATTGGGTTCACTCCCTCCAATGCGGCTCCGCTCCAATTCGATCAACTGCAATAGGAGCGTGACGCCGTAGGAGTTGGGCGGCATGGTCCAGACGGTATGACCGGCGAACGGGCCGGAGATCGGCCGTTGCCATAGGGATTCGTGCTCGGCGAAATCGGACTCCGCCAACAATCCCCCAAGCCCTTTGCTCGCCGCGACGATGCGGCTGGCGATGGGGCCGCGATAAAATGTTTCCACGCCGTCGCGCGCGATCAGCCGCAAAATCTCGGCAAGGTCTCTCTGCACGAACCAAGACCCAGCTTCCAGCGGCTCGCCATTCGGGAGAAAGGCCGCGCTGGCCGCCGGATTCTTAGCCAACAACGCCCTACGATCCTCTATGTTTTTGGTAAAGTAAGGATGGATGGGAAATCCGCCCTCGGCCAGCGCGATCGCGGGAGCGAGCAATTCGGACAGCGACAGCGTTCCATAGCGGTCAAGAGCGTCCTTAGCGCCGGCCAGAAAGCCCGGCACCGTGGCGGATTGAACGCCTTCGCGCGGCATGCCGCCGGGAAACCGGTCGAGCGTCGCGGCTGCGGGGGCGCGGCCGGTCGCGTTGAGGCCGGAGACGGCGCCCGACCAACTGGCGTCGCCAGGCTCGAAAAGCAGCATGTACATGTCGCCGGCGAGGCTGCAGGCGTAGGGACAGGTCACCGTTAGAACGAGCGCGCCGCAAATGGCGGCGTCGATGGCGTTGCCCCCCCGGGCCAGAACGGCGAGCGCCGCCTCGGTCGCCAAACGATGCCCCGAAGCCGCCACGCCCCCCGCGCCATGGGCAATTTGAACGCCCATCTTATTCCCCGCCCGCGGTTTTGCCCGCGGAGGCCCCATCGTCGCGCATAAAAAACTCGGATTCAGGGTCGTTCGCGACCATGTCCTTGATGCGGTTCCATAAATGGCCGCGCATCTCGGCGAATTCAGGGCGCGCCCTGGCGTCATACGCATATCGCGGATGGGGCAAATCCACATCCAGTATCTCGGCGACCCGGCCCGGCCGGGGGTTCAGCAGAATGATCTGATCCGACAACAGCACGGCTTCGTCGACGCTGTGGGTCACCAGCACGACGACGCCTTTATGGTGTTGCCAGATCTTGGCGAGTTCGATCTGCATGAACTCACGGGTTTGCGCATCCAGATTGGCGAACGGCTCGTCCATCAGCAGGAATCGCGGGCGGCCGACCAGCGCGCGGGCGAGAGCGGCGCGCTGCTTCATCCCGCCGGACAGCTCAGCCGGATAGGACTCCGCGAAGCGCCGCAAGCCGACCATGGCGAGATAATGATCGGCTCGCTCGGCGCATTCCCGCGCGCTGACGCCATGAACCTCCAGCGTGAAGGCGACATTGGCGCGGATCGTGCGCCACGGCATCAGGCGGAAGGACTGAAAGACGAAGCCCATATGCGGACCCGGCGTGGGCGCGGCGCCATCGACCAGAATCTCACCCGAATCCGGATGGATCAGACCGTTCAGCATCCGGAGCATCGTGGTCTTGCCACAACCCGAGGGACCGACAAGGCTGACGAAGGTGTTGGGCTTGATATCGAACGACACGTCGTCGATAGCCTTAACGCCGGTTTTCGCTTTCGCGCGCCGGAACGTCTTCGAAATATTCCGCACCGAGATGGCGGGGGACATCGCCTCGCCCGGCGCAAGATCGTCCGGCATGGACGAGGGTCTCAACGATGAATCGAACGCGCCCATATCCGCCCGCGTCTAGTTTTGCATCGAGGCGGCTTTATAGGCGCCCAGATCGCCCAGCACGGTCTCGATGAAGCTCCGGTCGATCCAGGCGGCTGGATCGACGCGGCGCGGCAGACCCTGGAAATCCTCGGTCTTGTAAAGCGCGTCGGTCGTCGCCTTAAGTTCGCCGTCATCGAGGCCGCCATTGACGCTCCAGTTCTTGGCGTAGGCCTTGGCCAGGACTTCGAGTTGTTCGCGCGGGACGTCCGGCCGGGCCTTTACCATCGCATCGACCCAAAGTTCGGGATGGGCCGCGAAATCCCGCGACGCGGCGATGGTTGCGCGGACGACGGCTTCGACGTCCTTATGTTTTTTCTCCGCGGTTTCCTCGGTCACGACACTGATCTTCGTGACGAACGGGGCCGCCCGATAATAGGCTTCCTGATCCAAAATCATGTTGAGGCCGTCGCGGCCGGGAAGCGAGAGCCACGTGCCGAGCGTGATGGTCGTGGCGTCGATTTGACCCGCTATCAGGGACTGCGCCCTGACAGTCGGCTGTCCGACGGCAAGATAGCGCACCTTGTCGACATCGACCCCTAGATCAGCGAGAACGTTGCGCGTCTGGACGTAATCGACGCTGCCGATCTGCCCCACGCCGAATATCTTCCCTTCAAGCTGCTTTGGCGATGTCAGCGCCTTTTTGCCGACGATGACGAATGGCAGCGCCTTATCCGGAGAAATAACGCCCCGGAGCTTCATCTGGTCCCGCGCGATCAGCTGAAGCGCGATATCGAGGCTGACATTCGCCATATCGCCCTGACCGGAGCGCAGCGCCGCGATAGCCGAAGGCGTCGCGCGGACGCGGATAAGCTGAACGTCGACCCCCGCCTTCTCGTAATATCCAAGCTGTTTGGCGAGATCGATCACCGAATTCGGAGCCAAGGGCGTTTCCGGTTCGGTGATGATGATCTGGAACGGCTCCGCCGCCGCTCCCCCGACCACGAACGTCAAGGGGAGTAACAGGACCGAAACGATCATCCAACTGGCGATGAAGCGCAACATGGCAATACCTCGAAACGATGCCGGGCGTGTCGCTAGAGTGACAGCGTTTTACGCCAAATTCCAGAAAGCGACCGGGCACATGCCGACGCCCGGCACGGGCTTGTGCTCGATAAAGTTCGGTTTGCGGTCCTCGACAATCCCAAGCAGGGAAATGTAATTCAGGAATTCGGAGGTCGAATTACCCTCGCGGATCAAGCGGGGAACCGTCAGGCTCGCCACCATTTCATCGCAACTGCCGGCGCTCATCATTTCGACCAGCCAGCGGGTGAAGTCCATATTGTACTTTCCGGCCTTCGGTCCGCCGACCTCGACGGTCAGATTGAACGACGCCACCACCGCGACCCGCAGATGCGCCGGCCAGGACGCGACCTCGCGCGCCAGGAACTGGCCGAGACCGAACCAGTGCTTTGTCGGCACAAGCGGATAGCCGAACGCGTTGGTCACGATCGGGACGATGGGGATATCGGCCTCTGGGCGCACGAATGACAGCGGCAGCGTAAAAGCGTGATCGACCTTGAAATCGTTCAGTTGCGAGAAAAAAATGCCTTCCTCGCGCCCGCTGCGCAAAATGCTGGCGGCCGCGTCCTGCGCGATCAACCCGTCATAGCCGGGGAGATTCATGATCTCCGTTTCGTACCAATAGGGACCGAAAGCGCGCGGTCCGGTCACGACCGAAAACGCGGGCATATTATCGAGGAAAAGCCCGTCCAAATGATCATTGGCGACGGCGATGATCACATCGGGCCGCGTTTCCGCCAAGAGCTTGCGGGTTTGATCGAACGCCCCATAGAGCCGCTGAAGCGCGTTCTGGTCCGCCTGATCGCGATTCCAGAAAATCCGGGGATTGTGGGTCGACGCGACGGCGGAAACGATTGTTGCCATGGTTAGCCTGCGTTGCGGGTCATGATCCCAAGGTCCGGATCACGCCAAGTTCCGGATCACGATAGATGAAGTCGCCAGCGCATAACGCGCCGTTCCAGCAAGCGGACCCCGTACATCAGCAAGACGCCCAAAAGCGCCAGGATGACGACAATCACGAAGTACGGGGCCATGCGAAAGCTGTTGCCATAGATCGACAAAAGGCCGCCAAGGCCGGACACTGCGGTGTAAAGCTCGGCGACGACGGTATTAATGAGCGCAAGCGATGCGCCGACGCGCAAACCCGTCATGATGTAGGGGAGCGCGCCCGGAAGAACGATCTTGCGAAAAATGTCGACATCGCGAGCCCCCGCCGAGCGCGCCATCTCGATCAGTTCGGCATCGCTTTGGAGCACGCCCGCATAGGTATTGACGACGATCGGCATGACCGCGCCGATGAACACCATGAAAATCTTAGCCTCGTATCCAAGGCCCAGAAACACGATGATGAGCGGCAGGAAGGCGACGCGCGGCATCGAACTCAGCGCATCGACATAGGGCTCCAGCACCGCGCCGAGAATGCGAACGCCGCCCATGACGAGCCCCGCGGGAATGGCGACCATGGCCGCGAGTATGTACCCCGCCATCAGGCTGTAGACGCTTTGGAGGGTCGCCTCGGCGAGGCTGCCATCGCTCGACATGCGGATCGCGGCCTCCGCCGTGTCGCGCGGCGACGGCATGAAGCCGCGCCCGACCGCGGCCGACAGCCCCCACCAGACAAGAATGAACAGGAAGAATACCGCCGCGTGCCAGAGCGCGACATTGGCCTCGGCGAGCCTCGGACCGATGCGCGGTCGGCGACCTGCCGCGCCTCCGGAATGACGCGCGCGCGCCATCAGGAGACCGCCGGTTCGGTTTCTTCCGCCGTCAGGTAATAATCGTAGAATTGATTGGGGACGCCGACGATCTTCGGCGCGACATTCGCCATGTACCATTCCCGCGGGTTCAGGACAGCGGAAAGATGGAACAGGATGATGGGGTGAACGTGAAACGCCCATAATTTCGGGAAATCACGCTCGACGATCGCAGTATGCTCCTCGGAGGACAAGTCAAATCGAGCCAGCATGTCGAACTGGCCGTTACGAAACGCGATCGTGTTATCGCGATTGATATAAATGGCGTGGATAGCGCGATTTAGATCATAGACTGACACGCAAACTACCTCGGTCAAACGAATAAAGTCTCGAGAGCATTCCGTCTTCACGCCGCCCATAGGAGTAGTTTAGTCCCGTGGGCCGCATCCGGCGAATCCCTTTGCAAGGACCCTTAATGAATAGGAGGGCCTAATCACGCCAAGAGTGATTGCGGATGTAGCCATAGAAATTTCCTATATCTAAGCACGGTATGGACCGGTTTAGGATTAGCGTCATGTTTACCAATGCATGGTTTCATGGCCGTAGGTTCGGCGGCGCGGTGACCGATCGTGAATGATCGGCAGTTGCGATATGCGTGCGCGGTCTGGCGGGAGCATAGCTTTAGCAAGGCGGGCGCGCGCCTTGCCGTATCTCAGCCCTCACTCAGCGCGCAAATTCGCGCGCTTGAGGAAGAGCTTGGTTTCGACCTTTTTCATCGCGGAACGCGCGGGGTCGAGGCGAGCGTGGATGGCCTCGCGTTCCTGGAGGCGGCCGAACAGGTTGTCATCGAGATGGCGGGGCTTAAGGATTTCGCGCGCGAACTGCGCGGCAAGGCCGGCCCGCATATCCGGATCGGCATCAGTTCGGGAATCGCCCAGGCGATTATCCCCAAGATCATCGCCGGCTTGAAGCATATGGGCCGCACCTATCCAGA
>CAJCJC010000122.1 GCA_903970575.1 Alphaproteobacteria bacterium | reverse complement strand
ATCCCGGCAGCGGGCCGGGGTAAAGGCTGACGCCTTTTGAGGTCACCGGACCCTGATACATCTTGCGCACCGCCGTAACCTGCTCCGGCGACAGGCACGCGGCCCCTTTGCCTTGCGCCTGGGCGCCATGGCATTGCAGCTCCGCCGGGTCGAACTTGCAATGCATCGGGTCTCCGATCACGCCATCGGCGATCCCGTCATCCATGTCGCATTTGGCCACGGCCGCCTTGTGCACCATCTCGATATCCGCCGGAGACAAGATCTGCTTGCCGGTCTTGTCCAAGGGCGCGATGGCGTCCCACATCAGCGCCAGCCCATCGGCGAATTTGCTGATCGGCGCGGCGCCCGCGATGATGCCGTCGAAATCCCACGGGAATTTCTCCGCCTCCACCATGCCCAGCCGGCCGCCGGTGGAACATCCCATGTAATACGAATGGGTCGGTTCCTTGTGATAATACGCGGCGGTCAGCGCCTTGCCGGACGCCGCCGCCACATGGGTGCCGCGAAAGCCGCAATCCACCTTGGCCTGAATATTGCCGCGCACCCAGATATCGTCCTGCTCGGTCGATTTATGGCCGTGATCGGTAATCACGCAGGCGTAACCCTTGCGCAGCGGATTGTTGCAATCCTGCATCGAGATGGTGCGGCAATATCCGCCGCGCCCATATTCGAAGAATTTGCCGTTCCAGGTCGCGCTGGGCAGCCTAAGCTCGATGCCGATATCCGGCTTGATCGTGGCGTTCACCTGACAGAACGCCGGCAGCCCGTCGGCCGCGTCCACCATCTTGGCCGCCGTAACGTTGGTCGGCGCGTCGACGATATCGGGATACTGACCCACCATCGCCGCGCATTGCGCGGCCGGGTCTCCAGCGGCCGTCGCCGCCTGCGCGCTTCCCGCGCCCAGGACGATAAGGAGTGCGACCAACCACCGTGCCGATGCGTTCATATTAATAAGGCCCTGCTGTTCGATGGGTGGCGCATACATTCACAATCCTAGAGTCGATCCGCCCCGCCATCAAGACATTCGGCGGGGCTCACCTTGCCGTGGCTCCCACGGGTGGGTACGCTCCATCGTCCCAAGATGGAGGAACCAGCGATGACCAGTTTGGCTATAGGCTCCGGCTTGCCCGATCAACCCATTCCGCACGCGATGATCCTGCCGGTCGGGGATGACGAGTTCGAGGCGGAACTGTTCTGCCGCGAACTGAACCTCTTCCTCGAGGCCACCATGCGGCCCAGGCTCCGGACGATCTACGAAACCAGAATTCATCCTGAACTGGTCGAGCGTCTGGGCCGCGAACCCACGCGGCGCGAGATCGCCAAGGCGATGCGCGAGGTGGAGGTCAACAAGCTGTGGTACTCCCTCCGAACCCAGACCCAGCAAGCCATGTACAAGGTCGCCGGCGAGATCATCGAACGTCAGGCGCCCTCGCTGAAACAGGCGGCGCGCAATCTCGAAAATGGGCCGGGCACGCTGACGCTCGACCCCGATCTCGAAATCCCCCGCTATATGCAAGCGCTCGACACCCACAACCTTCAGGGCGGCTACCATACGGAGCGCGAGGCGGACGATCTGCGCGCCGGCGCCATCTATGACCGCAACATGACGGTCAATCGCATGGGCATGCAGGGCGCCCTGACCGACGATTCCGGCATCACCATGTCCGGTTGGATCGAAAGCGCGTTTCCCGATCTGAAGCCCAAACGCATCCTTGAGATGGGATGCACCGTCGGCCACACGCTGGTGCCATTCAAGCAGCGTTTCCCTGACGCCGAGGTGATCGGGATCGACGTCGCGGCCCCGTGCCTGCGCTATGGGCATGCGCGCGCCGCCGCGCTTGGCGCCGACGTGCATTTCTCCCAGCAGAACGCCGAGACGACGAACTTCCCCGACGGGTCGTTCGATCTCGTCTATTCCTACATCCTCCTGCACGAAACTTCGGCCAAGGCGCTGCCGAACATCATCCGGGAATGTCATCGCCTGCTGCGGCCCGGCGGCGTCATGATGCATGGCGAGGCCCCGCAATTCGACGAGCTAGACGCCTACACCGCGTCGCTCCGCGACTGGGACATCACCTGCAATTACGAGCCGTTCATGGATACGATCTATGAGCTGAACCTTGAGGAGATTTATCGCGACGCCGGCTTCGCGCCCGGCGCGTCCTTCCGCCATTTCATCCCCAGCGAGCATGTGCGCAAAAACGGCGTCGATCCCCGGATCACCCGCAATGGCGGCAAATTCTTCGTCACGGGCGCGGTTAAATAAGAGGCTTGCCGGTGACCATTCCCGAGGGCTTGGCGAAGTTCATGTCGCTCTATGAGGCGACGTGGAACGCCAATGATTACGCCGCTCTAAAAAACCTCTGGGACCCATCGGTCGACGAGCCATGGTGGTATCCCGAGGAATGCGAAACCCCGCTTGTCGGTTGGGAGGCGGTGGAGGGGTATTGGCGCCTGTGCGAGACCATCATCGCGCGCATCGGCCTCAGAACCTGGGATTTGCGCTGGAAGCCGCTGCCGGGCGACCTCGCGCTGGTCGGTTTCCAGATGAAATGGACCGCGATCCTGCGCGGCGACCCCGCCCCCATCGGCGGCGAGGTCAAGGTCAGCGTCGTTCTGAACCGCGCCGCCGATCCATGGCTCTGCCTGCATTACATGGAGGCCGCGCTCGGCCCGCTGCCCTATATGCGCCGCGCCTACCAGCTCGCCGCCGAACCCGCTTTGATCGGGGCTAAATGATCGTGACGCATAAAGCCGTCGTGGCTTTCCTGGCGCTGCTCGCCCTGTCCGGCTGCTCCATGTACCATGTCGTGGACGAACGGGACGCTCTCTATTGCGAAAAGCAGGGCTTCCCGCAGGGCACCGATTCCAACGTGGACTGCGCGCTGCGCCATCATGAGGAACAGCGCGACG
>CAJCJC010000121.1 GCA_903970575.1 Alphaproteobacteria bacterium | reverse complement strand
CGCCGACCTATACCAAGGTGTTCGGAGAATCGCTGATCCAGGAGGCGACGGCGGACCCCGCGATCGTCGCCATCACCGGCGCGATGCCCTCGGGTACGGGGCTGGATTTGTTTGGCAAGGCGTTTCCGGAGCGATGCTTCGATGTGGGCATCGCCGAGCAGCACGCCGTCACCTTCGCCGCCGGGTTGGCCAGCGAGGGGATGAAGCCGTTCGCCACCATCTATTCAACCTTTCTGCAGCGCGCCTATGACCAGGTGGTCCATGACGTGGCGATTCAGTCGCTGCCGGTGCGTTTCGCCATCGACCGGGCCGGCCTTGTGGGCGCGGACGGGGCGACGCATGCCGGGTCGTTCGACCTTGCCTATCTGGGCTGCCTGCCGGGTTTCGTGATCATGGCGCCGTCCGACGAGGCGGAGTTGAAGCACATGATCGCGACCGCGGTCGCGATCGACGATCGACCCTCGGCCATTCGCTATCCGCGCGGCGAGGGAACCGGCATCGCCTTGCCGAATCGCGGCGTCGCCCTGGAGATTGGAAAAGGCCGCGTGGTGCGCGAGGGCGGTGCGATCGCCATCCTGAGCCTGGGCACACGGCTCAAGGAATGCCTGAAGGCAGCCGATGAGCTGGCGCAGCGCGGGCTGTCCGCCACGGTGGCGGATGCGCGATTCGCTAAACCGCTCGACACGGCGATGGTCGACCAACTGGCCGCGCATCACGAGGTTTTGATTACGATCGAGGAAGGTTCGATCGGCGGATTCGGCGCGCAGGTGTTGCGGCACCTCGCCGAATCGGGCGCCCTCGATTCAGGCCTCAAGATTCGCACGATGGCGCTGCCTGATATATTCATCGATCATGACGCCCCCTTCGCGCAATATGAGGCGGCCGGCCTTAATGCCTCGGGAATCGTCGCCACCGCCCTGGCCGCGCTCGGCCGCTCCCCAGCAACAGCCTACGCCTGAGCAGGATCGAATATGAAGCTCTCTACCCTCGCCGCGGTCATGATGTCCCTCCTGTCAGCGGCGCCAGCCTATGCCGCCGGCGACGCGAAATCGACGATACAGACATTCGACAACGCCCTGACCGACGTGATGAAAAACGCCGAAAAGCTGGGCTACAAAGGCCGTTACGCCAAGCTGGAGCCGGTGGTCGAACAGAGCTATGACCTGCCGCTGATGGCGCGCATCTCCGTCGGGCCGCAATGGGCCTCGTTGTCGCCGGAAGATCAGGCCAAGATCATCGAAGCGTTCAAAAAGCTGAGCGTCGGCACTTACGCTTCCCGCTTCGATGGCTATGACGGGGAAGAGTTCCAGATCGTCGGCGATCAGCCGATCGCGGGCGGCGACGAAAAAGTGGACACCAAACTGGTGCGTCCGCATGACGACCCGGTCGAGCTGGATTACCGCCTGCGCAAAAACGGCGACGACTGGAAGATCATCGACGTTTTCCTGTCCGGCACGATCAGCCAACTCGCCAATTACCGTTCCGAATTCTCCTCCACCCTGCGCGACAAGGGCGCCGATGGTCTCGTCCAATTGATCAACGACAAGGTCGCCGCCCTCGGCCCCAAAGGCTGATCGCTTCGATCCCCTTGAATAAAGCACCAAGACTCCAAGACACCAAGGTCACTCAGCGGATCATTCGCCGAATGCCATCCTTGATCAAGGGCACATTAAAATTGATCAAAAACCCAACGCGATAGCCCGATAGCTTTAAATACGTCAGCAGTTGCGCTTCGTGGATCGGAAGGATTTTCTCCGCAGCCTTCACCTCGATCACGACAAGCTGACCGACGATCATATCGATCCGAAAACCTGCCTGAAATTGCGCACCCCGATAGTTAACCGGAACGGAAACCTGACGCTGGACAGCGATGTCACGGGTTCCGAGTTCGAAAGCAAGACATTGTTCATAAACAGATTCGAGGAGGCCAGGGCCAAGCGACGTATGGACCGCAAACGCCGAATCGACAATCTGGCGGGCGATCAAATCCTGTTCTGGCGTCGCTCCGGTCAACTTGGTGTCTTCGCGTCTTGGTGTTTCATCGTAAGCAGACCCAGCACGTAGGTACTGAGCGACCGATCGGTCACACGGCTAGATACCGATACAACGAAATCAAACAACAAATCACCACCCCGTAAATTGACACGTAGCGCGCTTCGGATCATAACACCGCCCTTCCGTCCTTGAGCCTTGGCTGACGGCTCCGGCGCCCCTGGAGGCCGGGCTTGGGCGGTATGGCGTCCGGCGATGCGGATGGGCCGCGCGCGCACGCCATGTAACGGAGTTTCCGATGAGCCAATACACCACCCTCGCGGCGCAGCCGCGGGATCGGGCCGGCAAGGGGGTTGCCCGGGCGACGCGACGCGAAAACCGCGTCCCGGCGATCATTTATGGCGGCAAGGAGCCGCCGATCATGATCGCGCTGGAGAAAAAGGATATCGAGCGCAAGGTTCATAGCGCCACCTTTTTTACCCGCCTCTTCGAAATCACCCTCGATGGCGCGACGCATCGCGTCTTGCCGCGCGACGTGCAGCTGCATCCGCTGACCGACAACCCGATCCATGTCGATTTTCTGCGCGTGGGCGCGGGCGTCACCATCGATGTCGCGGTGCCGGTTGAGTTCATCAACCAGGAAGCCTCGCCCGGTCTGAAGCGCGGCGGCGTCCTGAACATCGTGCGCCACGAGCTGGACCTGAAATGCCCGGTCGAGAATATCCCGACCCAGATCAGCATCGACGTCACCGGCTTCGAGGTTGGCGATTCGATCCATATCAGCAAGGTAAAACTGCCCGAGGGCGTTCGCCCTGTCATCGCCGGCCGTGATTTCACCATCGCGACTGTCGCCGCGCCATCCGGCCTGAAGAGCGCCGACGCGGCCGAGGACGCCGCCGAGGCCGCCAGCGCGGCGGCCGCCAAAGCCCCGCCCAAGGTAGCCGCCGCCAAGGCAGCCCCCGCCGCGAAGGCCCCGCCAAAGGCGCCGGCGGCCAAGAAATAGCGTCCGGCTAGAGCCAGGGGAGCATCGATATGGATGCGCTCCTGGTCGGGCTCGGCAATCCCGGGCCCGACTACGCACATCATCGCCACAATGTCGGCTTTATGGCGTTGGACCGCATCGCAGCCCGGCATAACCTTGGCGCGCCCAAATCGCGGTTTCGCGCCCTGGCGAGCGAAGGCCATATCGGCGGCCTCAAAGTCCTGGCGCTGAAGCCCATGACATTCATGAACAGCTCCGGCGACGCGGTGGCCGAGGCCGTGCGATTCTATAAATTGCCGCCCGAGCGGGTGATCGTGCTGTATGACGAGCTCGATCTCGCGCCGGGCAAACTAAAGGTCAAGAAGGGCGGCGGCGCGGCGGGCCATAATGGCATCCGCTCGATCGACGCGGCCATCGGGCCGGATTTCTGGCGCGTGCGGATCGGCATCGGCCACCCCGGCCGGAAAGAGGCGGTGCTGGGATATGTACTGCACGCCTTCGCCAAAACGGACCGCGACTGGCTGGACCCGCTTCTAGACGCCATCGCCGACGACATCGAGACCATGGCGGCGGGCCAGAGCGAGTTGTTCATGACCAAGGTCGCGGCGCGACTCGCCCCTCCAAAACCAGCCACACCTCCGAAACCACACCCGGCGAAAGCCCCGAACGAGGCGCCATAATGGGATTTCAATGCGGCATCGTCGGCCTGCCGAATGTCGGCAAATCGACCCTCTTCAACGCGCTGACCGCCACCCAGGCGGCGCAGGCGGCCAATTACCCGTTCTGCACCATCGAGCCCAATGTCGGGCGCGTGGCGGTGCCGGACCCCAGGCTGGACATCCTGGCGCGGATCGGCAAATCCGCCCAGATCGTCCCGACGCAGCTTGAGTTCGTGGATATCGCCGGGCTGGTGCGTGGCGCCTCCAAGGGCGAAGGGCTGGGCAACCAGTTCCTGGCCCATATCCGCGAGGTCGACGCCGTGCTGTACGTTCTGCGCTGCTTCGAGAGCACCGACATCACCCATGTCGAGGGGTCGGTCGACCCGCTGCGCGACGCGGAAACGGTCGAGACCGAACTGATGCTGGCGGACATGGAGGGGCTTGAGCGGCGCGTGATCAACGCCGGCAAGAAGGCCAAGGGCGGCGACGCGGACGCCAAGGCGCAACTCCCCGTGCTGGAGCGCACCCTGGCCGCCTTGCAGGCCGGCAAGCCCGCCCGCTCGGTCTCCCTGACCCAGGACGAAAAGCTGATCTTCAAGCAGCTGCAACTGCTGACCGGCAAGCCCGTTCTGTATATCTGCAACGTGAGCGAGGAGGACGCCGCGACCGGCAACGCCATGAGCGAACGCGTCGCCGCCCGGGCCGCCGCGGAAGGCGCGGGTTCAGTGGTGATCTCGGCGGCCATCGAGGCCGAGATCGCGCAATTGCCGCCCGCCGAGCAGGCCGAGTTCCTGGAGACGCTGGGGCTGGAGCAGCCTGGCCTCAACCGCGTGATCCGGGCGGGCTACGCCCTGCTGGACCTCATCACCTATTTCACCATCGGCCCGAAAGAGGCGCGCGCCTGGACGGTTCGGCGCGGCGCCAAGGGGCCCGAGGCGGCGGGCGTCATCCATGGCGATTTCGAACGCGGCTTCATCCGCGCCGAAACCATCGATTACGACAGCTTCGTCACCCATAACGGCGAGCAAGGCGCCCGCGACGCCGGCAAGCTGCGCTCCGAAGGCAAGGATTACGTGGTGCAGGACGGCGATATCCTGCATTTCCGGTTCAACGTTTGACCCGGATCGGCGCCCTAAGGGCTGATCCGCCTTTGTTCCAGATAGGTGTTTCACGTGAAACACTATGGCAACCTATTGAAATCTCTATGAATGCAATAGGTTCGCTCGGGGTAAGGCGGGCGGTTTAAGGACAAAGCGCCCGGATTTTCCGCCCCGCCCACCCGCCAAATCACCGTACGGTGACCGTCGCCCAGGCCGTCGCCCTCCGGTTTCTCGGTCGCTCTAAATCCGAGTCAGGTCGTCGCCAAAAAGGAGAACCGGCGCTATTTTCCGTCTCAATCATGTCCCTCTCCCTTGATGGGAGAGGCGAGGCGAGGGTGATTTCCGCCACGATACGTTTGGACGGATAATGCTCTAGGCGTATGTTACGTACCGCAGCGCCGTGGGCGACCAGATAACCCGCACGATCTACGCGGTCGGCGGCGTAAGCTTCTCGCCCTTGGCAAGTTTGGCAAGCCATTCGCGCACGCGCTCATGCGGCACGCCGGCGCCTCCCTTGTAATCCTTAGCGTTTGTAGCTACAATAGAGCTACGCTCACCCGGAGTAACTCCCATGACCGCCGACGCCATCGTCAGAGCACGGATCGACAGCAAGACGAAAGAGCGGGCCGCATCCGCGCTTGCCGCCATGGGCTTGTCGATTTCCGACGCTATCCGCTTGCTCATGCTGCGGATCGCGGACGAGCAGCGCTTGCCGTTCGCCGTGGAGGTTCCGAACGCCGCGACGCGCAAGGCTATGCGCGAGCTTGAGGAAGGCAAAGGCCATCGCGCCGAATCCGTTGACGCCATGTTCAAGGATTTGGGGATCTAACATGCTCACGCCGGTATGGTCCGGCCGGTTCAAGCGGGATATACGCCGCGTGGAGAAACGCGGGAAAGACATGAGCAAGCTCAAGGCGGCAGTCGTCCTGCTGGCCCAAGAGAAGCCACTACCGGCCAGCTACAACGACCATCCCCTTAAAGGCGACTGGAAGGGCTACCGCGATCTGCACCTAGAGCCTGACTGGCTGTTGCTCTACCGCGTTGCCGGCGCGGAGCTACAGCTTGCCGCGACCGGCACACATTCAGATTTGTTCGATGAATAATTAGTCATTGAACTCCGCCAATATCTTGGTCGCCTCCTTGACCGGAAGTGAACCGCCAAGACTCGAAACCCCAAGAAATCCAATTCTTCTTGGCGTCTCCGCGTCTTGGCGGTTCAATAACCCTTGGCCGCCCCATTCCAATGCCGGTCGAAACGCCCCACCCTCATGCGGCATTCCATCCCTGGCGTTCGAAGCCTAACCGTCACATCATCCTCCCTCCAAAATCACGCGAGGGACCGATCCACATGCCGATGACCCGCCGCGAGCTTGTGACCCGCATCGGTCAGGCGGGCGGTTTCAGCGCCGCGTTCATCGCGATGCAGGGTCTGGGCCTGTTTCAGCCGGCGAGCGTGGCGGCGCCGTTATCGCTGCCGCCGGGCGGCGGCAAGCGCGTGAAAATCGTGATCCTCGGCGCCGGAATGGCCGGGCTGGTCGCCGCCTATGAGCTTGGCAAGGCCGGCTATGACTGCGCCATCCTGGAGGCGCGGGACCGGGTGGGCGGCCGTAACTGGACCATCCGACGCGGCGCCACGATCGAGATGAACGATGGCTCGTCGCAGGTTTGCGGCTTCGACGAAGGGCTGTATTTCAATTCCGGCCCCGCCCGGCTGCCCAGCCACCATCAGGCGATATTGGGATATTGCCGCGAGCTTGGCGTTCCGCTGGAGGTTGAGATCAACGCCTGCCGGGGCGCCATGGTCTGGAACAACGTGGCGCCAGGGCAAAAACCGATCCTGATGCGGCAGGCGATCAACGATACGCGCGGGCATGTGTCGGAATTGCTGGCCAAGGCGGTGAATCAGGGCGCGCTCGATCAGGATCTGACGCCGCACGACAAGGAACGCATGCTCGCCTTCCTGAAGACCTACGGCGATCTCTCGCCCGATCTCTTCTATAAAGGCTCGGAGCGTTCGGGCTTTCGCCAGACGCCCGGCGCCGGCGACCAAGTGGGGATCGCCCATGATCCGATCGATCTCGGCGTGCTGCTGGATGCGGATATGTGGAACGGCGTGCTGTTCGAGGAAATCATCGACATGCAGGCCACCATGTTCCAGCCGGTCGGCGGCATGGACCGGATTCCGGCGGCGTTCGAAAAGGCGCTGGGCCCCGTGGTTCGGCGCGGCAGCGAGGTCACCCAGATCAAGCGTAAAGCCGCGGGCGTCGAAATCGTCTATCGACAGCGCAAAACCGGCGCCACGCAAAGCATCGCGGCCGATTACTGCCTCTGCACCATTCCCCTGCCGGTGCTCAGCAACATCGAGGCGGATTTTTCGGAACCGTTCCGCGCCGCCATGCGCCAGGTCGCCTATGGCAACGCGGTCAAAATCGCCTGGCAAGCGCCCAGATTCTGGGAGACGGACAACCAGATCTATGGCGGCATATCCTTCGTCAAAGGGCCGACTTCCGTGGTGTGGTATCCCAGCGCAGGGTTGATGAGCGAGCAGGGAATCATCCTCGGCGCCTATTCCGCCGGCCTCGGCGGCGACGCGGATGGGGTCGGCGCGCATGCGCTGCCGGAACAGTTCGAGATGACCCGCGCGGTGATCGAGGGGCTGCATCCCGGGCGCGGCAAGGATTTGAAGCACCCCATCGGCATCGCATGGTCGCGCGTGCCCTACACCCTCGGCATCTCCGCGCGCTGGAAGCCGGATCAGGACGGGATCTACAAATTACTGGGCGAACCGGACGGGCCGTTCTACCTTGCGGGTGAACATCTCAGCCATGTCGGCGCCTGGCAGGAAGGCGCCATTCTGTCCGCCCACCGCGCCATAGCCGCCATCGACCAACGCAGCCGGGCAAGCCGGCATGTCACCCCTTGAAGGAGGACCCAGCATGAGCCTACCCCTGCCCCGCATGTTAGCCCTAAGCTTGATCGTTTGCGGAATCGGCGCGGCGGCTTTGGCCGACAGCCCCCCGATCACGCATATCCAAAAGGCCGAATCGCCGATCGCGGGCATGGTCATCGTGCCCCCGGGCGCCACGACCTATTACGTCAGCGGCATGACCGGCCCCGTCATCGACCCATTCGCGCCGAAAGGCACGATGGCCGCCTATGGCGACACCAAGACCCAAACGATCGGCGCCCTCACCCGCATCAAGGATGCGCTGGCCGAACAGAAACTCGGCTTCGCCGACGTGGTGTCGATGCGCGTCTATCTGGTGGGCGACCCGTCCAAGGACGGCAAGATGGATTTCGCCGGAATGATGGAGGGCTACCGCGAATTCTTCGGCACGGCGGACCAGCCGAACAAGCCGGCGCGCACGACCGTACAGGTCTCCGCCCTCGCCGGCCCGGGCCTGATGGTCGAGATCGAAGTCGTGGCCGCGAAGTAATTAGCGGCGCAGGGGAAAATTCTTGGACCCCGGCCCCAGCAGATACCACAGGATAAAGCCGAGCAGCGGCATCACCAGAACGACGATGACCCAGATCAGCTTTTCCACCGGCGCCGCGCCACTCTGCAAAATGCCGACCAGCGCCCAGATCGCCAGCAGCAGGACGATCACGCCCATCAGATCATAACCCAACATCCGCAATCTCCCGCCGCTCAAAGCCAGGGCATATTCCCAGCCGCGAGTGAACTGGCGACACCGCGCGGAAGTTCCACAGTTTGTGAAAGCGGAACGGGTGACGGAAAATCCCTTGCCCCAACGAGGAGAGGAATATGATTCGCGTACAAACTAACCCGTTCACCCGATTGCCCTGGGGGAATGAAGAGGCCCCCTCCACTTCCCCTTAAGAATCAGTTAGATTCCCGCTTATGCGAAGATTCTACATCAGCGCCCTGCTTTCCCTGGCCCTCGCCGGTTGCGCCGCCGATAAGCCCGCGACCCCCGTGGCGCGCGCTTCCGCTGTTCACCAGGCGTCGTTCGATCCGGAGGCGCTGCCGCCGCCGACGCAATGCGCGCTGTTCGCCCGGGAGTTCACGGGCATCCATATCAGGGGCGACGCCTGGAGCTGGTGGGATCTGGCGGCGGGGCAATATCCCCGCCGGAACGTCCCGCACGCGGACACGATCCTGGTGTTGCGCGCCACGCCGCAGCTCAAGCTCGGCCATGTCGGGATCGTGAAACGCGTCGTCGGCCCACGCGAAATCCTGC